>QIHS01000263.1 GCA_003229095.1 Woeseia sp.
AATAGCCCGTAATAATGGGTCAGCGTACCCAGACCAAGTCGCGCCGCATCGCGTGCATTCATTTGTGCAACACCCATCTGGCCGAGATGCGCCGTCGATCCCAATCCCTGTTTTTCAGCCTCGTCGAGTAAAGCCTCCATGATGGCGGGTCGATGTGCGCCTAGTTTCAGACCATCGACTCCCTCACCTGCGACGTACCGTACCCACTCCCTTGCCTGTTGCGGCGTTAGAATTTCTACGCCTTCGTATTTTTCTCCTGCGCCAAGTGTGTGATATGAGAACATTCTTGGCGCGACAATTTCGTTTTTTGCGCTGCGCTGTTTTTCGCTAAGGGAAAATTCCAGACTGCCGCTCGGGACACCTCGTACCGTTGTGATGCCATGGCCCATCCAGAGTTTGTAGGTATATTCGGCTTCCGGCGCTTTGCCGGCACCTCCGGTGTGCGTATGCATGTCGACGATGCCCGGCATGACCCAGGACCCATGCGCGTCGATTTCAAAGGTCGCACCTGACGGCCGCTTCTCCTCATCAATTTCAAGACCCGGATAGCCAACGGACTTGATACTGGCGATCCGATTGTCTTCAATCACGATATCCACGGGCCCGATAGGCGGCGCACCGGTTCCGTCGATCAGGGTTGCGCCGCGAATGATCAATGTTGAAAACGGCCCCTCGCCGCCCTCGGCGACACCCCGGTCGGGCGCTGCAATCATCGCCTGGGCGTTGTCCTGGGCTAACAGTGGGGCAGCCAACAACATCATGGTTGTTGCCAGCGCGATCCGATATTGGATTTGAAAGTATTTGCCGGGTATCACGAGTACTTCTCCTCGGTTTCGATAAGTACAGGAAAACGCTTGTTCCGTACGCTTTTATGCTCTCTAAAAAATCATCCCCACAAGGCGGGCGTGAATACATCAACCCGGCCGTCTTCATATCGCAAAGCATTCTCGCAATCTTCAGCTTGCAGTAGTGGACCGTCTATGTCGGTATACCGGCAGCGTTGTGCGATAACAAAAGACGGTGCCATTGCCAGAGATGAGCCCAGCATGTTGCCAACCATCAGTTCAAAACCAAGAGACTCCGCTTTCGCCGCCAACACCAGTGCTTCGGTTAGGCCACCGGTTTTATCGAGCTTGATATTGACCATGGAATAAAGGCCTTCAAGTCGATCAAGGTCGGCCGCAGTCGCCACTGACTCGTCTGCGCACAAGGGCAATGGTGAATCGTAGTTGCGGAGACTTTCGTCGTCTGCAGCAGACAAGGGTTGCTCAATCATTTCAACACCCAGTTCTTTGAGCGGCTGTGCGTACTTTTCAAGATCCGTAACCGACCAGGCCTGGTTCGCATCGATCACGATCGCGCAATCCGGCGAGCCGGCACGAATCATGCTGATTTGCTCGAGTGGATTGCCAATACCAACCTTAACTTTGATAATCGGGAAACTGCGATGCCGTTCAGCATCCTTACGCATTAGTTCAGGTTTATCGATGCCAACGGTATACACCGTCGTGACGGCTTTGGGTGACCAGTCAAGCATTTGCCAGATCGTTCGGCCTGAGCGTTTCGCTTCGAGATCCCACAACGCACAATCAACGGCGTTTCTTGCACCACCGGGCGGCAACAGGTCTTGCAGGTCTTCAGTTGAAATTCCTTCGGCAATGCTCGCCGCCACATTCTCGATTTGTGCGCAAATCGATGCTTGTGTCTCGCCCGCATAGGACACACCCGCCGCTTCGCCGCGACCTCTTATGTCGCCATCCGAGATTTCACAGACGACCGTTTCCGAATGCGTGTGTACATACCGCGAAATTCTGAATGGCTTATGCAGTGGCCAGTTTTTCTCTACAACGGATACTGTGTAGGTCACGCACAACTCCTATTGAAAAGTGTCGACAATATGGTCTACCAGCGGCGCAACACTGGTCGCAACCGGATCAATGCAGGGAAGCCCGATCTCGGCGGCCAATCGTGAGAGATATATGTCGCGCTCTCCAGTTGTCAGGCCGGAGGTATTGATGCTGACGCCAACGCAGCGAATGTCGGGGTTGGTCAATCGGCCGTTCGAAACTGTCTGCGCTATCAACTCTGCAATGGATGGCAGGGGAAAATCGGGAAACGCCTCGATCCTGACCCGGTCTGCCGCATGACACACGACAAAAGCATCGGGCTGCGACCCGTGCATCAGTCCAAGCGTCACCGCAGCATAGCCTGGATGAAATAACGAACCCTGCCCCTCAACAATATCCCAGTGGTCGGTGTCATTTTCAGGGGACAGCATTTCTGCTGCACCTGATACAAAATCGGACACCACCGCGTCGATGGGGATTCCACCACCGGCGATCATTATTCCGGTCTGCCCGGTGGCCCGAAAATCACATTTAATGTCCCTGCTCTGCATCTCCCTGGCAATTGACAATGCTGTGTACTTCTTGCCGACAACACAATCTGTACCCACGGTCAGCAGACGCAATCCCGACCGTTTCTCGCCGGTCCCGACCGGCAGATCAGCAGGTGGCTGCCGAATATCGATCAGAGATACGCCGGCTTTTGCGGCTGCATCTGCAAGCCCCGGAATTTTGGTCAATGATGCGTGCGTACCTGCAACGATATCGAGTCCCGCATCGACTGCGGTGAACAAGTTGTCGATCCAGGTTGGCGGAATCAGACCACCGACGCCCGCCACGCCCCAAATCATGGTGCGTACACCTGCATTGGCCGCCTGAGCGGGTGTCATGTCCGGAATGCCGAGATCAGCACCGCATCCTGGTAGGCGCATCTGTGCCACGCAAAACTCCCGGCGCCAATACACAATCCCAATTGCCGTTTTTGCGTGTGTCGGGTCAGGTTCGTCGCCCAGAAACAAGAGATACGGTGCTTTGATTTCTACCTGCATGTAGATTTATTTCCTGGTTGGAATTTCACTACGTTATTTTTGTTGCCGACACTTGTCCCGACGTTTTCCAAAAAGCCGACAGTACTCATATTACAAGATCTGGCTAAGTGCTGTGTCGAGTGTTTCGACGGTGCGCTTGATGTTCTGCAGTTTATCGAGACCAAAAAGCCCCAGCCGAAAAGTGCTGAAGTCTTCGGGCTCGTCACATTGCAGGGGCACACCGGCAGCGATCTGCAATCCACATTCTGCGAACTTACTGCCATTCTGAATACCGGCGTCATCGGTATAACAGACGATAACCCCAGGTGCCTCGAACCCCGGCGCCGCAACACTCTTTAACCCCTTTTGTGCCAACAGCGCACGAACCTGGTCGCCCAGTGTCTGTTGATGTGCTTTTAACAACTGAAAACCGATAGCCTCTGCCTCATTCATCACATCGCGACAGACTCTCAAGGCGTCCGTTGGCATGGTGGCGTGATACGCATGTCCGCCACCAAGGTATGCGCGCATGATCTCCAGCCATTTACCAAGATCAATTGAGAAACTGGAACTGCTTGTATCAGCCATAACATTCAACGCACGTTCGCCCAACATGACGAATGCCGCACAGGGAGATCCGCTCCAGCCCTTTTGCGGCGCGCTGACGAGCACATCAACGCCGATAGATTTCATGTCAACCCAAAGATACAGTCAAGCACGAACAAGCCGTCGTGCCGATGTACTGCCTCTGTTACCGCACGTAGATAATTGTCAGGCAATAACATGCCGGATGATGTCTCAACATGCGGTGCGAAGATAACATCTGGTTTTTCGCGTTCAATTGTCGCGACGACTTCCTCGATCGGCGCAGGAGCGAACGGCAACTGCCTGCCACTGCCGTGCCTTCAGAACGATTGTATCCTCAGGAATGTTCCCTGACTCCAGAATCTGAGACCAGCGAAAACTGAACCAGCCGTTACGAATCACAAGACATTTTTTATCGTGTGCGAACTGACGTGCGATCGCTTCCATGCCGAATGTTCCGCTGCCGGGCACGATTACTGCAGTCTCTGCGTTGTAGACTGACGTTAACAGGTCCCGCATGACCGTCTGAAATGCACCTGACATATGGTTGACGGCGCGGTCTGTATAGACCACGGAGTATTCAAGAAGGCCTTCAGAATCTACATCGGGCAACAAACCGGGCATACCACACTCCTTCGAAGTTGACGCATTGTTACACGGTTTGCTCACTTTGATCGGTCGCGGGCCGCGCGTCGTGCGAAATAGGCGCGCCCGGCTTTTTCAGTCAGCCCGCGGCTCGAATAATGGCAGCCAGTTTGCCGATACCCGCGGCGATTTGTGCTTCGCTGACAGCGCCGTAGCCGAGGACGAGTGCATTGTCGGCTACTGAGGCCGATTGGCAATAGCGTGAGATCGGCGTGACGAAAATTCCCTGCAACCGCGCTCTATCGGCAATATTGGTCGCGGATATATCAGTGCTGAGACGAATCAACGCGTTGATACCGGAATCGGTGCCCGTCAGTTCACCTGCCAACTCGGTATTTGCTATCGCATCACGCAGACAGCGTCGTTTTTGTGCATACAATCGGCGCATGCGTTGAACATGTTTTTCGAATTCGCCGTTTTCGATAAAAGCTGCAAGAGCCAATTGCGACAAGGTATTTGTCTGGTAGTCCGTTACCTTGCGGTAGTCCGACATTTCTTTAATCAGGGCTTTTGAACCGGCGGCAAAACCAAGTCGCAGGGACGGGAACATCGTTTTCGAGAATGTGCCGAAATAGACTACGGGGCCGCTTTCGCACATGGCCGCCATTGGCGACAGCGGGGCGATGTCGTATCGAAATTCGCCGTCGTAGTCATCTTCAAGAATGAGCACATCATTCCGGCAGCCCCAATCCAATAGCGCTTGGCGCCTCTGCAGCGACAAGCGTTGTCCGGTCGGAAATTGATGCGATGGCGTTACATAGACGAATTTCAGTCTTGTGCCATCGGTGGGTAGATCGTCCACACGTAATCCGTCTTCATCGACCGCTATCGGCACAATGGCAGCGCCTGTCAGCGCCAGTGTTTGCCGCGCGAGTGGATAGCCCGGGTCTTCGAACGCTACGCTGCTGTGCTTGTCGAGGTACAAACTGGCGACCAGGTACATCGCGTGAATCGCACCGTTGGTAACAATGATCTCATC
>QIHS01000226.1 GCA_003229095.1 Woeseia sp.
ATTCGGCTGGCACCAAACAACTTCGACGTACGCAATGCCTATGCAATTTATCTCTGCCAACAGGGCCAGTACGACGCCGGCGAAAAACAATTCGACCGGGCCATTGGCATTCGGGAGAATGACGATCCATACGTCATGATGACCAACGCTGGAGTTTGCGTGGCGAAAAAACCGGATCTGGAGCTGGCCGAAGAGTACTTTCGTCGGGCGCTTGAGGTCAGGCCAACACACGGTGAGGCACTCATTCAGATGGCCGCACTGAAACATCGGACCGATAACAACCTGGCATCAAGGGCGTTCTTGCAACGATACCTGGCGGCGAATGACGCCACGGCAGGTGTTCTCTACCTGGCGATCCAGGTTGAAACACAATCGGGTGATGACCGTGCCGCAAGCGACTACAGGAATCAGCTAGTGCGAGATTTTCCCGAGTCTGCCGAATCGCTCCTCTTGTTGCAGCAAAATCGATAGGCACGCGACCGACAATGAGTGACGATACAAAGAAAGTTGAGGACGCCACTCCGGTTGCCGGCGAGCGACTGCGGGTGGCGCGCCGCGAGCACAACATCTCGGTACAGGACATCGCCAAGGAATTGCACCTCGACGAACCAAAAGTTCGCGCGCTGGAGAAAAATCAGTTTGATGTGCTTGGGGCCCCGGTTTTTGCCAAGGGTCACCTGCGCAAGTACGCGGACCTCGTGGGCGTCTCTGTCGATGATGTGATGACCGACTACTACCAGATGAACCGCTCAGTAGGGGCGCCGCCGGTAGTGGGAACACCGCGTCCCCAACAGCGCGAAATTGCGCTGGCGAGGCATTGCCCTCATAGTTGTCGTGGCGACAGCCTATTGGTGGTTCACTCGCGAAGCGACGATTCCGGCGAGCAATATCGAACCCGCAACGTTGGCGCCATTTGCGGCCGGGCCGGTAACCGATCCTGCGGAAGCTGATCCAGCGCCGCCAGAACAAGTCGAGCTGGACGATTCGCCGGCCAGCGCGAGCAACGATGTCGAGATTAATACACCACCGGCGACTGTGCCGGTCACCACAGCTGCGGAACAACCGCCAAGCCTGGCACCACAGGTTCAAATTGATCTGACGTTCTCGGGAGATTGCTGGACCGAAGTGTCGGATGCCTCTGGCCGTCGTCTTTATTACGACCTGGGACAGGCAGGCAGCGTGATTACGCTGTCGGGCGATGCGCCGTTGCGCGTTATCCTCGGTGACAGTGCAAACGTCAGTATTCAGCGCGACGGGCTTGAGTACCCGATTCCGGCGGCTTCGATAAGCGGCCGTTTGGCCAGGTTGACGATCAATACTTCATAAAACGACCCGTCGCGCGGTGACGATGCGCTGTCACTGCATTGCTGCTGTCCTTGCACAAAATATGGAAAACCTGTGAATCCCAAAGCACTTCGAGGCATGAACGATATCCTTCCCGAGGCGTCCGCAACCTGGCGCCACGTCGAGAGCATTGTTCAGCAGGTCATCGAATCCTATGGTTTTCGCGAGATTCGCGTGCCCATCATGGAACATACCGAGGTTTTCGCTCGCGCCATTGGTGGGGACACCGATATTGTCGAAAAAGAGATGTATTCGTTCAAGGACCGCAACGATGAAAGTCTGACGTTACGGCCAGAGGGAACCGCTGGTATGGTGCGTGCCGGCATAACGAACGGCCTGTTTCACAATCAACGGCAAAAGCTGTGGACGTTTGGGCCGATGTTTCGCTACGAAAAACCCCAGAAGGGGCGCTTCCGGCAATTTCATCAGTTCGATGTCGAGGCTTTTGGCTATCCCGGACCCGACATTGACGCGGAGCTCATGATCCTGTGCGCGCGATTGTGGCACGAGCTTGGCCTTAGCCGGCTGACACTGGAAATCAATTCGCTGGGAACAGAGCACTCACGGGCAAAATATGTGCAGGAGCTCGTCAAATACTTTTCCGCCGTGAAAAATCAGCTGGATGAGGATAGTATTCGGCGCCTTGAGAAAAACCCGTTGCGCATTCTGGACAGCAAGAATCCGGATATGCAGGAGCTGATAACATCGGCGCCGGTCATGACCGACTTCCTGGATGCGGAATCCGCTGAGCATTTCGAGGCTTGTAAGGTACTGCTGGAGGCGGCAGGTGTCGCTTACAAAGTCAATCCGCGGCTGGTCCGTGGGCTCGACTACTACAATCTCACGGTTTTCGAATGGGTCACCGATGCACTTGGTGCCCAGGGAGCTGTCTGCGCCGGGGGGCGTTATGACGGCCTGGTTGAGAAGCTCGGCGGTCGTGCCACTCCTGCCGTCGGGTGGGCAATGGGCGTTGAGCGGCTGGTTGCGCTGTTTGAGACTTGTGGTGGCAAAACAGAGAACACAGCTGTTGACGTCTATATAGTTGCCGTCGGTGAGTCGGCGTTTGCCCGGGCACTTGAGACCGCAGAGAATCTGCGAGATCAAATACGTTCTATCAAGGTCGAAGTGAACCTCGGTGGCGGCAGTTTCAAGTCGCAGCTCAAGCGCGCTGACAAGAGTGGCGCATCTTTTGCCGTTATTCTGGGCGAAGAGGAAGTGGCACGAAATGAGGCAGGACTGAAACCATTGCGCAGTCGGGAACATCAGGTAAATGTGGCAATGAATAATCTGGCAGCTGAAGTTGCCAGTCGGCTCAACAGCTGATTGCGGGCCGGAAGCGGGTGCTTCCGGATCAATTCGAATAACAGACAGTAAGAGAGAAAAGGCAATATTGTGGCAGATACAGAAGAAGAACAGTTAGACGAAATTAAGGCCTGGTGGTCCACTAACGGCAATAGCGTTATCGGCATCGTCGTCCTTGGCGCCATCATGTATTTCGGACTGAATGCATGGCGAGACAACACCGTCGAGAGCGAGATTGCAGCGTCCAATCTTTATGAAGAAGTGATGACTGCTGCTGCGCGAGATAATATCGAAACAGCCTCTGCATCGGCTGAATTGCTATTTAACGACCATAACGAGACAGCCTACGCCGGACAGGCGAGGCTGGCCATGGCTAGGCTCTACATGGACAGCGCCCGGGATCAGGACGCGGTCGACACACTGAGAATGCTCATTGAGTCGAATCCTGATAACGAGCTTGCCCAGGTCGGGCGCTTGCGGCTGGCCAAAGTTCTGCTTTATCAGGGCAAAGCGGAAGAGGTTATCGAATTGCTTGAATCGTCAACCGAACATGCATTCCTGGCGCTTTTTAGTGAGGTCATGGGCGATGCATATGCGGAAATGGGATCCTATGCAAAAGCACAAGAGTCCTACATCGTTGCATTGAATGACAACTTCCAGGTGCCAACCGTCGATACGAACTTGATTCAGCTTAAGCTCAACGATCTGCCACTGATTAGTGAGGTCGAAGCGGCTGCTCAGGACTTTGAATCTGTCGGCGACGATGCAGCAGCAGGCGATGACTTATCAGATAACACATCGTCAGACGACACATCAGCGACAGGCGAATTGCCAGGGTACGAATCGACGCTCGAGCCCTCGACTGCCGATGAGCCGCCAATGAACGACAACGCGGCGGATGATGCGTCCGGCGAGAATGTACAAAACGAAATGCCTGCAGAAGGTGAGGTTGGAGCCGAATAATGATTGCGGTGTGCTCAAACAGGCTGTTGAAGAACAGTGAGATTCAACTGGCCGCTGAAAGACTGTCAGCGCGATGGCCGCGATAGCGCTCTCGGGTTGCGGCATCTTCGGTGATGACAAGGATGCAGAAGTTGAGCCGCTGGAGCTAATGGACTTCCAGGAAAGTCTGGACGTCAAACGCCTATGGTCAACCAAGGTGGGTGGTGGTACGAAGTTTCTGCGCATCGGATTGAGTCCGGCGGGCGATGGTAATCGGATCTATGCCGCCAGTTATGACGGCAAAGTCAGCGCATACGACCCGGAGAGCGGACGGCGAATCTGGCAAATAGATACCGATACCGTCTTGTCTGCAGGTCCGGGTATCGGCGACGGGCTTGTGGTCGTCAGCGGCTACGATGGTGATCTGGTCGCATTGCGCGCCGAGGATGGATCCGAAGTCTGGCGTATCAACGTTTCCGGAGAATCCCTGGCCAGACCCATCGTTCGGGATGATTCCGTCGTGGTCTATACGATCGATGGTCGATTGCGCGTTTATTCCGCATTCGACGGCACTGAACGATGGGCACTCGAGCAAAGCTTGCCTTCTTTGACGCAACGCGGTTCAGCAACGCCGGTGATGGTCGGCGCCACTATCATTTCCGGATTCGACAACGGCCGCCTGGTCGCGTCGCGTCTTGGGCAATCATGACGGCGCCCTCGGGTCGATCAGACCTCGATAGACTGTCCGATGTTGACGGCGCAATGGCGGTCGTCGGACAGGATGTTTATGCCTCCAGTTATAATGGCCAGATCGCGGCCCTGGCTGCAGAGTCCGGTGAGGTCCTCTGGTCTCGTGAAATATCGACACATACGGGTCTCACGGCCGATTGGAACAATGTTTATGCTGTCGGGGCAAAGGGCGAAATCATTGCGCTGCTGAGGCGTAACGGCGACGATGTGTGGCGGCAGGATGGCCTGTTAAGGCGCGAGCCTACACCGCCGGTTGCATTCTCCACGGCAGTTGTCGTCGGAGACTACGACGGCTATGTTCACTTTCTCTCGAATTTCGATGGCCGCACGGTCGCCCGCGTACGGGTTGGCAAAGGCATGATTTCCGGAACACCGGTGGTGATGGGCGACAAGCTGTTCGTGCAAAGTGAGAGTGGCGTACTGTCGGCGTACATCGTGCCTGTACCCGAATCGGCAAGTCCAGCTGCAGGAATAGCCGACAATGCTGACAATGCCGATGAAGAAGGCTGACCGGGAAATCGTGTATTCAAATGCTTCCTGTCATTGCAATCATCGGTCGACCCAACGTCGGGAAATCGACATTATTTAATCGCCTTACGCGGTCACGAGACGCAATCGTGGCTGACTATCCCGGCCTCACTCGCGACCGTCAATACGGCTACGGAAAACTGGGTCCG
>QIHS01000094.1 GCA_003229095.1 Woeseia sp.
CCCGGTTTTTGGGTGCGAATATCGGGCGATTGAACTTAATGCTATTGACAATCATTCTCATTTGCGATTGAATGCTTCCAACGGAGCTAAACCACTGAATTATGTATATCTGTCTCTGCAAATCGGTCACTGACAAGCAAATTCGCCGCGCGGCGGCGAAAGGCGTGGATAACCTCTATGAGCTTCGCGAATCCCTTGGCGTCGCCTCAGGATGCGGAACCTGTGCCAGTGCTGCTCAGGAAATTCTCGCGGAAACGACGAGTAAACGAGGCCGACCGTCGCTTTACGTCCCCTCGCCTGTCTGACCTCTGACGTCATGGTTCTGACTGGCCGGCTATTGCCGGTTTTTTTGTGCGCACAGGACCTTTACAATTACAATGTAACCAAAGCAGTCTCTCACCCAGCACGAGTCCCGGAGCAAGCACAATGAAAGGCGACGCCACCGTCATTGAACATCTCAACCGCATATTAAAAAACGAACTCACCGCGATTAACCAATATTTTCTGCACTCCCGCATGATGAAAGACTGGGGGTTCGAATCGTTGGCTGCAAAAGAACATGAAGAATCGATCGATGAGATGAAACACGCGGATATGCTCATCGAACGAATCCTGTTTCTTGAAGGGCTGCCAAACCTACAAAGTCTGGGTTTGTTGCGCATTGGCGAAGATGTGCCGGAGATGCTGCAATGCGATCTGGATCTTGAGCTTGATGGCTTGCCGGATTTGCAAGCGGCAATTTCCTACTGTGAAGCGCACAAGGACTTCGTCAGCCGTGACCTGTTTGATGAGATACTGAAATCAGAGGAAGAGCACGTCGATTGGCTCGAGACACAGCTTGACCTGGTTGCGAGTCTCGGCGAGCAGAATTACCTGCAGTCTGCGAGGTAAGTCGCACCACTCCTACTTGAGTTCGGCGTGCACTGCTTAGCTGTCAGCTTGAACAGGTGTGAAGTGCCTTGAACACCACAAAAAAAGACCCGCAAGCGCGGGTCTATTTCAAAAAATGGCGTCCCCAGGGGGGTTCGAACCCCCGTTACCGCCGTGAAAGGGCGGTGTCCTGGGCCACTAGACGATGGGGACGCAGGACTTTCTTTGTCAGTTTCGTGGTGGAGCTAGGCGGGATCGAACCGCCGACCTCTTGCATGCCATGCAAGCGCTCTCCCAGCTGAGCTATAGCCCCACGGAGCCGCGCACTAGACAGGGTTCTGTCAACTGCCGGCAGCCCGCTCCCGAATCAACTCAATTGCGTGGTCCAAACGCTTCAGTGTTCTCTCTTTCCCGACCAGCCAGATGGTCACGTCGATTGGCGGCGATACCGAGCCACCGGTCACCGCAACACGGATCGGCTGACCCAGCTTGCCCATATTGATTTCGAATTTAGCGGCGATATCCTCGATTGCGCCGGCGATGATCGCCCGGTCCCATTTCGGCAGCGAGGCGAAATGATCGCGAACTGCGATTAGCGGCTCCAGAATGACCGGGCGCAGATTTTTCTTCGCCGCCTTTGGCTCAATGTGCTCAAAGTCTTCGTAGCAATAGCGGGCGCTAGCTGCCATTTGCAGCAGCGTCTCGGCGCGCTCGCGGAATCCTTCGGCAATATCAACCGGTGCGGGTCCGTCATCAGGATTCAGGCCTGCCTCTTGCAGATAGGGGACAAGCTCTTTTCCAATGCGTTCCAGGGGCGCCGCCATGATGTGTTGCTGATTTAGCCACAAGAGCTTTTCGGCATTGAATGCCGAAGCCGACTGATTGATGTCCGCAATATCAAACAGGCGAACCATTTCATCGATGCTGAAAATCTCCTGGTCGCCATGAGACCAACCGAGGCGTACGAGATAGTTGAGCATCGCCTCTGGCAAGTATCCCTGCCGTTCATAATCACGAATATCCACTGCGCCGTGCCGCTTCGAAAGTTTTGCCCCGTCGGCGCCCAGAATCATCGGCAAATGGGCGTACGCGGGAACTTCAGCGCCCAATGCTGCCAGCATGTTCATTTGCCGCGGCGTGTTGTTGAGGTGGTCGTCACCACGAACGACATGCGTGATTCCCATATCATGGTCATCGATGATCACGGTGAAATTGTAGGTTGGCGTACCGTCGGCACGTGTAATAATCAGATCGTCGAGTTGGGCGTTCTCAAACACAACTCGACCACGAACCTGGTCGCTAACAATTACTTGTCCGTCAAGCGGGTTGCGAAAACGCACCACGGGCACCACACCTTCGCGCGGTGTTTTCCGGTCCCGGCAACGGCCGTCATAGCGAACCCTGCCACCTGCCCTCATTTGCTCTTCGCGAAGTGCTGCCAACTCTTCTCTGGAGCAGTAACAGTGGTACGCCTTACCTTCGGCAAGCCACCGATCGGTAACGTCCCGGTAGCGATCGAAGCGCTGGGTCTGATAGAACGGACCCTCATCGGCATTGAGACCAAGCCAGGCCAGGCCCTCGAGAATCGCCTCTACGTTTTCCGGGGTCGAGCGCGCACGGTCGGTATCCTCAATACGCAAGATGAACTGCCCGCCGTGGTGACGCGCATACAGCCAGCAAAAGAGCGCCGTGCGCACACTGCCAAGGTGCAGGACGCCGGTAGGGCTCGGGGCAAAACGGGTACGGACGGTCATGACAAGCGGGTAGCCTGATGCGGAGAACGCGCAGGAGTTTAACAGACAAAATATTTCCCTGTGGAACGAGAATTTGGGTGGGTTAGCTCGCAACGCGAGATTCCATATTTATGCACAATTCGGTTGTCTGTTGTCCAATTTGTGTATGCCTGCGTATGCCGACTCAGTCGACATCCTCTTTTTTGCCGTCATGATCCTCAATCGCGCTCACAAAACTCGATAGTCGCACGTTCATGGTTGGACCAGACAGCCGACGAGTAGTATTCAGGATCAATCCTGTGGCTAAGGTGCTGTTTCCGGACCCGTTCATCACTACCGAGATTGCAGCCGTACGCGCACTCGGACGACGCGCCGATGTATGCGATGTTGCCTGGTCTTACGGACCAATAAAAAAACTTTTCAAGAGTCGATTCGTCCGGCAGGTCAACGCGACTTCGAATCTCGCTGATGACCCGGATCAATTTGCACGAGATATCATTGGCCATTGTCGGAACGGCGCTTATGACGTTGTTTTGTCGGCGGCGCGCTGGCGCATCAAGGCCACGATGTGACTTTTGTCGATCATGGGGCACGTCTGGCTGCGTTGCGTACGCACAGGCTGAAGCTCATCGGCCTGCAGAACGACGTTCGAACAATCACGCGAGCACGGTTCGCCGATGCCGAGTCGATCGGGGACGGATTTGAACTGGTATTGCTGGCAGTCAAGGCCCATCAGATTCCGGCGTTATCGACCTGTCTGCGTCGTATTCTTGGCAACGACACAGTCCTGCTAACCCTGCAAAATGGAATACCCTGGTGGTATTTCCAGGAAGCCGGCGGTGATCTGGAGGGTAGGCACATCAACGCGCTTGATTCCGATGGGCCTATCGCGGCCGCTGTTCCCACAGAGAACATTGTTGGAGCAGTCATGTATCCGGCTGCGGAGATTGATGATGACGGCGTGATTCGTCATGTTGAAGGCAACAAAATCGTTGTCGGAGAACTTGGCGGAAATCGATCGGACCGGTTGCAGCGCATTGCCGGTGCAGAGCGAGTGGGCGAACACAAAACGTCGATGTTGCAGGATCTCGAAGCCGGCCGGCAAATGGAGATTGATGCGGTCATTGGAAGCGTGCTGGAAATCGCCGATATGACCGGTGTCTCCATGCCGCAAACTCGCGTGGTCTACGCATTGGTGAAGAAACTGAACGACCATGCAACATGGCGGATCGTGACTCAGACGTCTTGGCGGCCTGGCCTGCTGCTCAGCAGCTGCCTGAGAAACACCAGGTCCGAACCCCGAATCGCGCGAAACGACCACAACAAAAATGTGCCAAGCACAACGAAAACCACCGCGCGCAGCCACAGGACTTGGTCGGCAAGCGTCGATGAAACGGCAACAGTGATTGCGCACGCAAACAGCGCGGGCAAGCACGGTCGCGCGACGGCTGGCAAGTAGCCCGTGGGCCGCAGAGCAAAATACATGATCATCAGTTTTAAGGTTTGGGAAGCAAGCAAGGCGATTGCAAGGCCGGTCGCGCCCATCGACGGAATCAGCGACATGCAGAGTATCAGCAGGCAAGCCAGTCCCGACCCTTTGGCCATCAGTACCAGTCTTTTGTGATCACTCGCAATACCAATAGTTTCGAGGACCGCACTAAGGCCTCTCAAGGCGATCAACCACGCTACAATCCTGAGCATCCCTGACGCCAGTTGATACCGGTCGCCGAACAGAAAGCCGATCAGATCCTCTGCAAAGAGATACAGCACACTTGCGAGCGGCAATGAGATCAGCAATATCAGCCGTGCGCAGCGATCAGCCAACAGACGGAATTGAACTCTATCCGTTGAAATCAGCTTAACCATCGCCGGAAATATCGCATACGCAAACGTTACGTGTAATATTCCGGCCGCCATTACCAGGCGTTCAGCGGAGGCAAATACCCCGACCTGCTCGGCGCCACCGACAGCCCTGAGAAATAGCAGCCCAACGCGAGCGTACGCAATAGTAAGGGCAACGATAAAGAAAAAAGGCAGGGCTTCGCGCCATAAACGGATAAGCGCCGCACCATCAAAGCGAAACTGCGGTCTGCCGAACTCGGAAAATGCCAATCGGGATAAGATCAGCATTGCGATTAACGCACTTGCCGGTAACACCAGCAACACCGCCTCCAAGGTGCCCCCCGCCCAGATCGCCGCACTGCCGACAATCAGGATTAGCAGCCTTATAGCAACATCCGACAAAGCCGAATACGCCATGCGTTCAGTGGACGTAAAGCCGATGCAAAACATCCCCCATATGGGTGTCAGTAGCTGGAAAGAACTCACGATGGCAACGATACGCAACTCGTATCCGGAGAAACCGAGTAGCTTTGCTGTGACAACGAAAACCAACCAAATGGCGATCGCCAGCAACATCTGGGCCGGAAACTGGATACCGACCTGAACTCGCCATTCGCCGGGTTCCTGACTGCATTTTCGCAACAACAGTCCGTTCGTGCCAAGACTGACGAATATCGCGAGGAGAGCCCCAAGCGATAGTGCAAAAGAGTATTCGCCAAAGGTTCCCGGGCCATATACCCGCGCAATGTGGACTATAAATGCGAAATTGGCCAGCTGCGAGACGAGACTGGCGCCCAGGAGGATCGTGGTGCTTCTCAGAATGCGACGTTCAATCTCCACAATGGTCTCGCACTGTCGGCGGCACTTCGCACACGAATGCTTTCAATTTTTCTGCGGGCGAGCGCGGCAGCATCGGCATCGCAACGATATTCACGCGGGCGTCCGGAAAATCAACCGTTATCGCATCGCGAATCCGGTTTTCCTCCACCTCCGTCAATGCTCTTAGCGGAACAATTTTGGCCAGAAACTCATTAACTGAGGTCTGGATGATTTGATATTCGCGCAGCAGATCCGAAAATGCGTCGAATCGCCACA
>QIHS01000227.1 GCA_003229095.1 Woeseia sp.
GAATCGGCTGCCGGTTGTATTGCCGGAACAACAGATGAGTGGGTCATGTGCTTTTGATATCAGGCGGTTCTGTGGCAATAAGGCAAAAAAAATAGTACGGTACGGTGTAGTTCACTTCAGGCCACTAGCCCGAACCAGGGCGTTGACCATCGGTCCGAAATCAAGCTGCGCAGTGGCAAACAGACTTGCCGGGCAAGATCCTGGCGGCACGTCTGCAGCATTCCATAGCAAGATAAAATGCCGCGTTGCAGGAGTCGATTAACTTAAGCACTTTTGGTTTTCTTAACTCGGGGGTTTACAGATGAACGCAATTTCCAGATCAGTGGGCGTAAGCTGTTTGTTGGCAATGGCCTGTACGTCAATACTGATTCCAACGCAGTCTGCGACTGGTGCAGATCTCGAAGAAATCATCGTCACCGCGCGTAAACGCGAGGAATCGTTACAGGACGTGCCTATTTCGATACAGGCAATCAGCGGTGACCAGGTTGCCGAACAGGGCATTGTCGATCTTCAGCAACTTGCACCCTATACCCCCAACTTCAGCTATATCCAGGCGGCCGGCGCGTCTGACCTCTATTTCATGCGTGGGCTCGGCACGTTTGGCAGCGGAATTCATTTCGAGCCCAGCGTAGGTCAGGTGTTTAACGGTTTTTTCTCAACGCGAAGTCGCCTCGGGCGCAGTGCGCTTGTCGATGTGGAACGAGTGGAGGTGTTGAAGGGTCCCCAGGGTGCGATTATCGGCAAAAACACGTCGCTGGGTGCCATCAACATTACCTCCAAAAAACCAACCGACGAATTCGAGGCATTGATTTCTGCACAATACAATTTCGCAGCCAGTGAGGGTTTCGAGCTCGAAGGAGTGGTTTCCGGTTCAATGTCCGACCGTATGCGTGGCAGGGCTGTATTCAACTATCGCGATGTAGATGGATGGGTGACGAACAGTGTCACCGGCGACGATCTTCAACAAAGCGAGGACTTAACCGCCCGAGTGATGCTGGAAATCGATCTCAAAGAGAACGTGCTGGCCGAAATCATGTATCAGCGTACGCAGTTTGACCGCCTGGGCAAGGCCCGCGTAATTGCCGGCTGCCTTGAATTTCAGCCGCCGGCCGGACCACCGCAAAGCATTGCCCGCGCGGAAGGTCTGGGTTTCGACTGTGGCGGTCCTTCGGATCAAAACGCAACGGCGGATTTGCGCCGGCTGACGCCGAATGGCGAGCTGTTCAATTCGCTGGAGCCGTTTACGTTAGATTCTGATTTGTTCGGATTGACGATCTCCGCTGACTTCGAAAATGCCACATTCATGTCGCTCTCTGCGTACACATACTACGATGTTGACGACACTTTTAGCGGAGACCAGTCATCCGGAGAACGCGTCAGCATCGAGAACACCGAGTCGTTCGAACAGTTTTATCAGGAGTTTCGTCTCAGTGGCAGCACCGGCTCCGGGTCACTGGACTATATCGGAGGCCTGATGTTCTTCAGTGGGAACCTGGATGCGACGCAGTCCTTTCACGCGATAGCAGGCGCTATCGGCCCGCCGGTTCCGGCCATCAACCCGGCGGTCTCCCGCAACGAGTTCCAGCAGTCTGAGACTGATTCACAAGCTGTATTTGGCCAGGTTGACTATCACGTAAACGATCAATTTACGGTTTCCGTAGGCGCCCGGTTTACCGCTGAGAAGCGTAGCGGATCCAAAGCGCAGATTGTTGGGGAGGTCTACACCAGCGACCTTGGCAACGCACCCGTTGCTTGTAACACGCCGACCGTTCCATTATCCGCGTGCACGATGGGCAACGACGGCATGACGCTCGGCGCCCCCGTCACCGGGAGCATTGATGACAACAATTTCTCCTACAATGTCGCACTACAATATGCTGCCGACGACGCTAACCAGTTTTATGTAAGTGCCGCAACCGGATTCAAATCCGGTGGATTCGATCTTAGGGGCGCAGGTAACCCGGCCAATTTCATTTTTGGTGAAGAAGAATCCGCCAATTTCGAAATTGGTGGCAGACATACGCTGGCGGATGGCTCAGTCAGGTTGAACTGGACTTTGTTTCATACTGAAGTTGATGGTTTGCAGGTGTCGGCAAACGACCCTGTTCTGATTCAGCAAATCGTTGCTTCCGCGGATGCGACCAGCGAGGGTCTTGAGCTGGACTTCTTGTGGGCGACACCGGTGGAAGGTTTGACGTTGAATATCGTCAGCGCCTACACGAAAGCCACCTATGATCGCTTTGTTGGCTCCTGCTATCTGAGCCAGGTGGAAAACGGCACCGGTTGCTTTAACATCTCAGTATCGCAGGGGCAGTTGAGTGGCGTACAGGACCTGAGGGGGGAGCAACTGCCGGTTGCACCTAGATTCTCATCAGTATTTCGAGCCGACTACAACATCCCTGTGGCTAACGGTAAGGAGTTTTCGCTCTCTGCCAAAGTCCTCTATAGCGATGACCAGTTCTTGTCGATTGAGCGAGACCCACTTGGGGTTCAGGATGCAACCACCCGATTCGACGTTAGCGCAATGTTGGCGTCATATGAAGGCGATCACCCATGGACCGTCGCGCTGATCGGTCGAAATTTGAGCGACGAAATTGTACATGCGTTTGTCAACGCATCAACATTGTCAGGCTCCGCATTGATTACGACCAACATTGAAGAAACGCGATCTGTCGCGTTGCGGGTAACGGTTGGCTTCTAGTCCGGGTTGTGAGAATTCGAGGCACAAGGATGTGCCGCTATATTTAGTGGTTGTAAGCCAAAGAAAACGGGAGTCATTCGAAAACCCTTTTTTCAGAATGACGACAATACAAATACCATAGCTCGAGCA
Organism: Woeseia sp.; assembly: GCA_003229095.1. Taxonomy (GTDB): domain Bacteria; phylum Pseudomonadota; class Gammaproteobacteria; order Steroidobacterales; family Woeseiaceae; genus SZUA-117. Next base: position 2,831 of record QIHS01000227.1, read on the forward strand.
TCGCCTGATGCGCAGCGACCCGCACTTTGGCGCAAATCTGCCACTTCGTCTACAAATGCAAAACTCAGCGCGGCTATACCTGACCGCTGTATTTGACCCGTATTATCACCGAGGATGATAA
>QIHS01000476.1 GCA_003229095.1 Woeseia sp.
ATTGCCTCTGTCATGCTGCCGATGAATGAAGAGACCTGGGAAAAGTATGTGCCGATGATCGAAGATACTGGCGCGGATGGGTTCGAACTCAACTTCGGCTGCCCGCATGGCATGTCGGAGCGCGGCATGGGTGCAGCAGTCGGACAGGTGCCCGAGTACATCAAAATGGCCACGGAGTGGTGCAGGAAATATGCAACAACCCCGGTCATCGTCAAGCTCACACCGAATGTATCGAACATCCTGCCACCGGCAAAAGCGGCCTTGGATGGCGGCGCGGACGCCGTATCGCTCATCAACACGATCAACTCCATCATGCGCGTCAACTACGACACACTAACGATGTATCCAACGACCGATGGCATGGGTTCACACGGTGGCTACTGCGGGCAGGCAGTAAAACCGATTGCATTGCACATGGTGGCCGAAATCGCACGCTCACAGGACACCGCCAAGCTTCCGATTTCGGGCATCGGCGGCATTCACGACTGGCGCGACGCTGTCGATTTTTTTGCACTCGGTGCATCGAATGTACAGGTCTGCACCGCTGCGATGGTTTATGGGTTCAAGATCATTGACGACCTGACCGACGGCCTGTCAAAGTTTCTCGATAGCAAGGGCATGACCTCGGTCACGGATCTCGTTGGAAAAGCCGTGCCGAGCGTCACCGACTGGCAATACCTGAACCTTAACCATATCGAAAAGGCGGTGATCGATCAGGAGCTTTGCATCAAGTGTGGTCGCTGCCATATTGTTTGCGAAGACGCGTCTCACCAGGCGATCACACATACGGTCAATGGCGAGCGTCTTTTCGAAGTCATCAATGACGAATGTGTTGGCTGCAATCTCTGCGTCAGCGTATGCCCGGTTGACAGTTGTATTTCCATGCAGGCGATAACAGAAGGTGTGGATCCAAGAACTGGTGCAAAGATTGAAAAAAGGAAAGCAGACTGGACAACACACCCGAACAATCCATTGCGCAAGGAATCCTGACATGGAATCGCATGAAATGACGCGAACAGACGAACTGTTGGTCGCCGCAGCGAAGGCTGTCCGACAAAACGCCTACGCACCCTACTCCGGTTATCATGTTGGCGCGGCACTCATCGACGAAAACGGCGATGTTCACAGCGGTTGTAATGTTGAGAATTCGGCTTTTCCGGAAGGCACTTGTGCCGAGGCAAATGCCATAGGGTCGATGGTCGCCGCAGGCGGTAAGCGTATTGTTGCGATTGCTGCAATTGGCGGTGCGGGGGAAATTGAAGCCTGTACACCCTGCGGTGGTTGCCGCCAGTGCATTCTGGAATTTGCTGACGAAAATACGCGCGTCATTCTGACTGGAGAAGGCGAGTCGATCGATTCGTATTCGATAGATGAATTGTTGCCGGCGGGGTTTCGTCTACGTTGATGCTGATCTATGACCTTCGCGGCTTCAGCCGCGAATAAATGTCAGCCGCTAACTGGCAGTACATACCAAACTACCGCAAGAAAATGACAGGCAGCCCCGGCAAGAACAAAGAGATGCCAGATCACGTGGTTATAGTGTAGCTGTTTCGCCGCATAGAAGATCGCGCCTACTGTATAGCTGACACCACCTGCAATCAGCCAGACTATTCCGTTCACGGCGATTGAATCTGACAGTTGCGGAACGGCGAGCACCATTAACCAACCCATCAACAGATAGCTGATCAGCGAAAGTTTCGGGTATTGATGTCGCAGCCAGATTTTCGCCAAAATGCCGACCACCGCCATTGACCAGATGGCCGCCAACAACCACCAACGCAAGTCCGTTTGCATTGCCACCAACAAAAAAGGCGTACTGGTGCCAGCAATGAGCACGTAAATTGCACAGTGATCAATCAGTTTGTATTGCGCAGATCTCGGCGACGAATGCAGTGCGTGGTATACCGTCGATGAAAGAAGAAGCGCAATGAGGCTCAATCCATAGACGCCGCTGGCGACAATTCGCCACGGGTCCGCAGCACCAAATGAGATTTCAAGCATCCAGATGAGACCTGCAATGCTAAGAATCATGCCGACACCGTGACTGAGCGCGTGTAACATTTCCTCCTTTTGTGAGTATTGACGCTGTCCGGGACTGGTCATGGTTCTTCTCGCTCGCTACTCGATTGCCGCAACAGGGTTTCAACTTCCGTTCGCAAAGGCAACGATGGCTGAGCGCCCGCTCTCGTCGCTGCGCATGCACCCGCAGCGCAGGCGAAATCGAGCGCGGCCTGCGGAGGCCGTCCCTCGGCAAAGGCGAGCGTCAATGCCGCAGTGAATGTATCACCACAACCCGTCGTGTCTACTGCATGGACTATGGAGGGGCAGGACTGGGCAACAAGCTTACCTGCTTTGCTGAGTGTGGCACCTTTCGCACCATAGGTCGTCGCCAACCACCCACGACCGCGACCCAGTTTATCGCCGTAAAATTTCGCTTCTAATTCATTGACTACAATCAGATCGGCTCGTGAAATCAGTGAGCTGGAAACTTCAAGCGCCGGTGCAAGATTTACGCACACAAATCCGGTAAAAGATGCGACAGCGCTATCGAGAGTTTCAACCGGCACCTCGAGCTGCAGTATCAGAGCATCCACCTCCGGTAGTTTGATCATTTTCGGCGTCAGTGTGCGGTTAGCGCCAGGGGCGACCACGATCTGGTTCTCGCCCGTGGAAGAAACAGTGATGAGCGCGACGCCGGTTGGCGCGGTCTCGTCATTCCCGCACGCCGCCAGATCAACGCCTTCGGCCGCCAATAGCGCAAGCGCTTTCCCGGCGTTGGCATCGCTTCCAACGCGTGCAACGAGATACACATCAGCGCCAAGCCGTTTCGCAGCCAGCGCCTGGTTTGCGCCTTTACCGCCGGGATAGTGCCGCAATTCGGCTCCGGTTACGGTCTCGCCAGCGACCGGCAATTCGTCAACGGCTGCAACAATGTCAAGATTGACTGAGC
>QIHS01000142.1 GCA_003229095.1 Woeseia sp.
AGAGCGACATACCTGCCCAGTTGCTCAGTCGCCACTGGATAATCACCGATGCCAACGGCAAGGTCCAGGAAGTGTCGGGTGACGGCGTCGTTGGTGAGCAACCGTTGCTCGGCCCGGGCGAAACCTATCGCTATTCGAGCGGCGCGGTTCTCGCAACACCTGTTGGCGCAATGCAGGGCATTTACAGAATGCAAACGGACGATGGCATAGATTTCGACGCGCCTATTCCACCTTTCACCCTCGCTGTTCCCGGCATGTTGCACTAATCGGTTGACCCATTAACCCATTTACCCATTAACTCGCCAACCCACTAACCGAGGCTTCGCCATTGGCCCAGTACGCGATTGGTGACCTGCAGGGCTGCTACGAGCCGTTTCGCCGCCTGCTGGACAAACTGGCATTTGATCCGGCAAAAGACCGCGTGTGGCTGACCGGCGACCTCGTCAACCGCGGCCCGAAGTCGGGGAAAACGCTGCGCTTCGTCAAGAGCCTCGGTGAGGCTGCCATCACTGTGCTGGGTAATCATGATTTGCATCTGCTGGCGATCGCCAACGACATCAATGCTACTAATCGAAAAAATGATTCTTTAAGAGAGATTCTTGTCGATGACGGTGGCGCTGAGCTGATTGACTGGCTGCGAATGCAGCCGCTCGCACATTACAGCCCGAAACTGAATACCCTGATGGTACATGCTGGAATCCCGCCACAATGGACGGTGAAGAAAACATTGCGGCGGGCCAAAGAAGTTGAGCGCGCGCTGCGCGCTGACAACTATGTTGAATTCCTTAAACAGATGTATGGTGATTTACCAGACGAATGGTCGGGCACGCTGCGTGGCGAGGCGCGATTGCGTTATATCGTCAACGCGCTCACGCGAATGCGCATGCTGACCCTCGACCAGCGACTTGAGTTTTCTCATAACGGTCCGCCTGTCCCTGCGAGTGCCGGCCTGAAACCCTGGTTTGAAGCATCCAATGCAAAATGGCGTGGTACAAGAATCGTCTTTGGCCACTGGAGTGCATTGGGGCTGGTCGTCGAAAACGACTTGATCGCAGTCGATACAGGTTGTGTCTGGGGCCGGCAGCTAACGGCCGTAAGACTGGACAAGGGCCCGCAGGTTGTGGATGTCCAGTGTGGTGAATAAACACGTTACACTGTTGCCAGCAGATAATATCGAGGCCGGTTCTCGGCGAATTGAAATGAGCGATATAGAGTGAATTCACTGACCGCATTCAACTTTCAGAAGTGGATTGACGAGCATCGCCACCTGTTAAAACCGCCTGTTTGTAACCAACAGGTGTTTGAGGACAATGATTTCATTGTCATGGTTGTCGGCGGCCCTAACGCACGCACTGATTATCACTACGACGAAGGCCCTGAGTTTTTTTACCAGCTTGAGGGCGATATGTTGCTGCGCACGATCCAGGACGACAAGCGCGTCGATATTACGATTGCCGAAGGCGAAATACTTTTGCTCCCGCCCAAGGTGCCTCACTCGCCGCAACGCTTTGAAAACACCGTTGGCCTGGTTGTTGAGCGCAAAAGACTGGATGAGGAACTCGACGGATTCATGTGGTATTGCGAGCAATGCGACCAAAAACTCTATGAAGAATTTCTCTACATCAGCGATATTGTGGAGCAGTTGCCGCCCATTTTTGAGCGCTTCTATGACTCTGAAGAAAACCGAACATGCAAAAACTGTGGCACAGTAATGCCACCGCGGGCCTGAATCATTTTGATTGGCAAGCAAAGGATATCGAGTGACTGAAGTTTCAACTGCGCTGGAATACGCCCGTTCGCTCGACAGCGCGGACAAGCTTGCGACCGTTCGCAATCAATTCAACATACCGGCGGACAAAAACGGCCGCCGCGTAATCTATTTCTGTGGCAACTCACTGGGCTTGCAACCGCAACCAGCGGTCGAGATGGTGCACGAAGTGTTGGCGGACTGGGGCAAATTCGGCGTTGAAGCGCACTTCGATGCCAAACGACCCTGGCTGGATTATCACCGCCTGGCGACCAGTGGCTTCGCAATGTTGGTCGGTGCGAAAGAGCATGAAGTGGTCGCGATGAATTCACTCACCGTCAACCTGCATTTGCTGATGGCCGGTTTTTACCGACCTGACCAGAAGCGCCGCAAAATCATAATCGAGTCGACTGCCTTTCCATCCGACTATTTTGCGGTGGCATCGCAAATCCGCCTGCACGGCAACGACCCTGATGATTGTCTGGTCGAATGGCAGCCGCGCGATGACGAACTTTTTTATACGGAAGACTTAAGCGCGTTGCTAGAGCAAAATGCCGGCGAAATTGCCCTCATGTTGCTGCCAGGCGTTCAGTACTACACCGGCCAGGTTTTCGACATGGCCGAGCATTGCAGGATGGCCAGGGATGCCGGTTGTGCAATTGGCCTCGATCTCGCACACGCGGTCGGCAACGTTCCGCTGGAGCTTCACGACTGGGCACCCGACTTCGCCGCATGGTGTACTTATAAATACCTCAATAGCGGCCCCGGCGCAATTGCCGGAGCGTTCGTGCATTCACATCATCTGGACAGTGAGGCGCCGAGCCAACTCAAGGGTTGGTGGGGGCACGAAGAATCCACACGATTTCGCATGGCGCGTGAATATCGTGCTGCTGACGGCATAGACCGCTGGCAGCTGAGCAATCCCTCGATTCTTTCCCTGGCACCGCTCATCGGCTCGTTGCAGCTGTTCGAAACAGCCGGCATGGATGCGTTGCAGGAGAAGTCCGTGCAACAGGCGAATTACCTGACCGCGCTTCTTCAGCAGCAGTTTGCCGGACAGGTTGGCACACTCACGCCAGAAGATGCTCGCGGCTGTCAGCAATCACTGGTTATTACGGATAGCAACATCGACGCCAAAGCGGTATTCAAGGACCTCGAAGCCATGAATGTGATCGGCGACTGGCGCG
>QIHS01000051.1 GCA_003229095.1 Woeseia sp.
TTACGGCCCGGTAATTTCTTCAAGATTGGCTTGCAGATGAAAGAGCGCTTCTGGGAACGGGAGGGAATCTACGGTGGCGTTACCAACACTAATCAGCGCATCAACCAGATCTGGTACCCGTCCCACGGCATTCACGGCAAAAAGGGCGTCGTGCTGGGCGCTTACGCTTTCTATAATCAATCACGCTTCTTCGAAAGAATGAGCCCGCAGGAACGCATTGAATTCGCCGGCAAGTGCGGCGACAAAATCCATGCCGGTTACTCGGATTGCATAGAAGCGGGTGTCAGTGTGCCGTGGGGACGAATGAATCACATGATGGGCTGCGGCACCATCTTTTCGCCTGAGAATCGCGATCGATACTATAAGTTGCTGCAACAACCGGCCGGTGGCCGCCACTATATGATCGGCGACCAGATCAGTTATCACTCGAGCTGGCAGGAAGGTGCCTTCGGTTCAGCTGAATTTGCGATGCTGGATCTGGACCAGCGTCGCGCTGAATCTCCAGTTTCTGGTGTGAGTTAGACGCATGCGTTACGGACACAAAATTATTGCATTGGCAATCGCCCTGTTTCTTATCGGCACGAACGGTGCGATCGCGGCTGACGAACTTCCAATACCAGCCGATGAGTTTGTATTCTGCACAACCTGTCACGGCGTTCAACTTATGGGCAATGAACTCATCAAAGCGCCACGACTGAGCGGCATGGACGCGTGGTACGTTGAACAACAACTGCAATCGTTCAAGAACGGATGGCGCGGCACGCATGAGAATGACATCAGCGGGATGGAAATGCAGCCAATGGCAGCCGCGCTGAAGGACGAGCAAATCGCCGCAGCAGCAAGATTTACACACTTAACACAATCTCCACAGCCGCTGGAAACGGTGTCCGGCAACGCAAACAAGGGCCGCATGCTTTATGCCACCTGCGCTGCCTGCCACGGAGTTTCCGGCGAGGGCAATCAAGCACTCGGTGGTCCGGCATTGACCGATCTCAACGATTGGTATCTGCTGACACAGCTTATGAATTACAGAGATGGCAGCCGCGGCAGCCATCCCGATGATACATACGGCATGCAAATGCGTGCCTCGATTCAGGTTTTAAGCGACGATGCAGCGATGCTGGATGTCGTCAGCTATATCAATTCACTGGAAGGATCACTGGAATAAAAATAGGGGAATTCTCAACATGAAGAAAGTCACACTGATTGGTCTGTTAGTTCTTGGCAGTGCATGAGCGCCGACGTTACACGCCATCCGTTGCCAAACAATTCCACGTTTCCAATTTCGAGAGCCGTGGAAGTTACCGCCGATACCGTATTGATTTTTCACAGCGGCACGGTACCAGGACCGGAGAAGCCCGATGAGGAACGTGGCAGCCGCGCGTATTACGGCAGCACCGAGACTCAGGCGCTAAACGTGTTTGCCCGCATGGAAAAGTCGTTTGAAGAACTCGGCGTAGACTTTGGCGACGTCATCAAAATGACGGTGTTTCTCGTTGGTGACCCCGAGATGGACGGCCGTATGGATTTCGGTGGTTTCATGAAGGCATACACTTTGTATTTCGGTACTGAAGAGCAGCCCAACAAACCAGCCCGATCCGCGTTCCAGATCGCGGGTCTCGCCGGCGGCCCGGGAATGCTGGTCGAGGTTGAGGTTATAATCGCCAGACCCTGACGAATATATTGTTTGATCACAGGGGTTGAACCGCAGTGTTCGGCCCCTGTGCGTTCGACCGCTAGTTATTCGGACCTGGCTTAATGAACTATCTGTCCATCGCGATAACGCACTCTTCCACCGACGATCGTCATCACGATCTCCGTATCCATCAACGCTTCGTCAGATACCGTCAACAGATCCTGTGAGAGAACGGTGATGTCGGCTAACTTGCCGGGCGTCAATGATCCTTTCATATCTTCTTCAAACGCAGCAATGGCATTGCCCATCGTGTAGGAATAAAGCGCCCGTTGCCGTGAATAGACTTCCTGCGCTTGAAATCGTGTTCCATCAGGCAGAATGCGCGTCACGGAACAGTGGAAACTGGCAATCGGGTCGATCTCATCTACCGGTGGATCTGTACCATTGGTCGGCACCAATCCGGCTTCTGCGAGCGTGTTGAAAATGTATCCACGTTCGCGTGTGCGTTCCGGACCCAGTCTGTCTACCACCCAGGGACCGTCGGAGCAGGCAAAGATGCCCTGCAGCGCCGGGATCACACCCAGCGTCACTGTCCGCTGCACGTCATCCGGATGTATCACCTGCGCGTGCTCAATGCGCCAGCGCAAATCTGTCTTGTCCGGGTTGCGCAGAAACTCTGCCTCATAAATGTTGAGTAACTCACGATACGCGCGATCACCAATACCCTGAATCGCGAGCTGGAAGTCATGGGCCATCGCCAGGCGTGCCGACGCTTCGATCTCTTCAATGGGCACAACGTTCAGGCCGTGGCTACGTGGCAAGTCAGTATAGGGTTCCAGCAACCAACCACCATGTGTGCCCAATGCACCATCGAGCACTTTCTCGCCAATCGCACGAACCGTGAGGAAGTTGTTGCCATAGCCGATCAGCCGATAGTCATCCAGACGGCCTTCCATGTCAGCGGCCTGCTCTTCAAATGCCATCCAGAGGCGCACCGGCAAATTGCCCTCCTCTGCCATCTTTTTTAGCAGATCTACCTCCGCGAAGGACGTTCCCAAATCCTGGAAAGAGGTAATGCCATGGCGTAACGATTCCTCACCCGCAAGTATGACCATGCGGCGCAGCTCATCTTCAGCAACGCCGGCAGGACGCCTGCCCTGGTGGCCGGAGTACGCCTGTCGAAAAATATCCTGGGCTGTTTCACGCATCATGCCGGTCGCTTTACCATCCTGATCCCGCACAATCTCGCCACCGTCGGGTGCGGCGGTATCATCGGCCAGCTCAACCAGCGTCATTGCCTTCTGATTGACAAAAACCCCATGACCGCTGGTGTGGATCAGCATCACCGGGTGATTCGGCGTTGCAGCGCTGAGTGAATCGTGTAACGGCAATCCTTCCACCAGTATCTCTTCTTTAATAGCCCACTTGTCCTGATGCCAGCCACGCCCGATGACCCACTCACCAGACTCAAGCTCATGAGTCGCCTCCTCAACCATCGATACGATTTCCGCGAAGCTGCTGGCATGGCGAAAATCCAGAATCATCAGAGAGCCGCCAAAACTGGTGTAGTGACCGTGTCCTTCTATGAGGCCGGGAATCACCGTTTGTCCTCGCATATCAAGAACTTCAGTATCGCCACCAACGAACGCGGCAATCTCATCCGTGCTGCCTACAGCGACTATCTTGTCACCGACGATCGCCACCGCCTGTGCGCCTGGATTGTTGACGTCCACCGTCAGCACATTTGCGTTGGTCAATACCAGATCTGCCACAAGCCCGCCGCGTTGCGGTTCATCGTTGCCGCCGCAAGCAATCAGACTCGTTGCAAAGATTGTTAGAACAATTAAGCGCATTTCTGCCTCCTGTGCTGAATGAGCGTGTACCGGATTCGAGCTAGCGACGGAACCTGACAACGACACCCGCGTAAAAATTGCGCGGCGGTGCCGGCTCAAAGAACCGACTGCCAAACGCGTTGATGCGGATATTACTGTTGTAGTTCTCATCAAACAAATTGTTGATGCCGAGGTAGGGCCGAATCAGCCATTTCCCGTTTTCGAATTGCTGCGAAAGCCGCAGGTTGGCAATAGTGTAGCTCGACACCTCAGCGCTATTCGCATTGTTAGCGAAAAGATCGCCGGAATAAATCGTCTCGAAAGTTGCCGACAAGCCGCCGGGTGAATCGAACGTAAGCCCCAGGTAACCGAATCGTTCTGGCAGCCCTGGCAATTGATTGCCACTGAAGTCGTTACCGTTATCATCGACAAAATCATCGAATTCAAAGTTCGACCAGGTATAAGACGCGTCCACGCGAAAACCGCTTTCATGAGCCCAGCTTAACGCGGCTTCGACACCATCGCGGCTGGAACTGCCGGCATTTGAAAAAAACGTGCGTCCCGGAAACGCTGCCAGTTCAAAGGGAATCAGTTCGTCGTCTAAGCGCCAATTCATAGTAGAGACCACCGGCGCTGCGTTTGAAACCGATTTCGAAGTTGTCAGCGAGCTGTGGATTCAAGCCAGGATTGAAACCGCCACTCGCGTCCGGATTGGCAAGCTCGGTGGTGGTCGGCGTCTCGAATGAACTGCCAAAAGATACAAACAACACACCAGCGCCCATTTTATAATTGATGCCAAAAGATGGACTGACTTCATTGAAATCAAGCTTGCCGGAATCGTCGCCGTTCGATAAAAACCGATCGCTCACATCATAGGAAAGATCGTCGTAGCGCAGGCCAGCGAGTAGCGACCAGGCATCGTTGAGGTCATAGCTTCCCTGTACATAAATGCCAGTGCTTTTGACCAGCTCGTTCTGATCGAAAACAAGATCGCCCAGCACGCCGTCGTTGTTGTCGAAGCGCTGTCGATCATCATCCTGGCGGTCGAAGTCGACACCGAACGTCAGGCCAACGTTCTCCGGCAGACTTTCGCCCACGCTGTATTGCACGCCGATGCCGTAGAAAAAGCGCTCGATATCGACGGCCCCACCACCCGTGAACGGCAAGCGATTGTTGAAGTCCCGCCACACGTAGTAATTACGAATAGTGAGGTCACCTGCAGGTCGGTTGCGCTCGTAAACGGCACCCAGCCTTTGCTGGGACAACGACTCACCACCGTCAAACTGCAAATTCCGGTCTC
>QIHS01000148.1 GCA_003229095.1 Woeseia sp.
CCACGCCTGGTGAAATCAACTTGCGACGATCATCGGCGTATTCCCGGGACAGAAGCATGTCGATCGGTGCGTCAAAGAACTCCGGGTCAGCGTAATATTTTGCCCGATCTTCATACGCTACTTTCTTGGCTTCAATCAGCGTATGCAAATATTCTTTGCTACCGAATCCCATGGCGCGTATATCGTATGCTTCGAGGATATTGAGCATTTGCAGGGCGACGATGCCCTGCCCGTTCGGTGGCAGCTCGTAGACGTCATAACCGCGATAGCTGGTCGACAACGGCGTAACCCACTCCGACGTGTGCGCCGCCAGGTCTATTGCTGTCAGGAAACCACCTTGCTCGGCGATGTAGGATTCGATAGGATTCGATTTTTTTGGCTATTTCGCCTTTGTAAAAAACGTCCCTGCCGCCCTCGGCGATCAATCGATAAGAATTCGCCAAACCAGGGTTCTTGAACACATCGCCGGTTTTCGGCGCGGCACCACCTGGCATGTATATCTCTTCAACGCCTGGAAACTTCTTCCGGGAACCAATGCCCTCCTGCCACTGGCTGGCAATAAGCTCGCTTACCGGAAAACCGTTCTCCGCATAAGCAATAGCGGGTGCCAATATCTCGGACATGGGCAAACGGCCATAACGATCGTGCAATTCAAACCAGCCGTCGACAGCGCCCGGCACACTGACAGCCAGCGGCCCAAGGTAAGGAATGCGCTCTAACCCCAGGTCGCGAAAATGCTGCAGTGTCAGCGATTGTGGGGAACGGCCTGACGCATTGAGCCCGGTAAGTTCGCCAGCCTCGGCATCCCAAACGATGGCAAAGAGATCGCCGCCGATGCCGCAACCTGTCGGTTCCATCAGCCCGAGCGCAGCATTGGCTGCGATAGCTGCATCGACAGCACTGCCGCCTGCCTTGAGAATATCGAGCGCAATTTGCGTCGCCAACGGCTGGCTGGTTGCCGCCATGCCATGCACCGCGATCACTTCGGATCGTGAAGCGTGCGGCTGTCCTGCTGGTCGGTCGAAGCCCTGCGCCATTTCAGTCACGCTAGCCATGCAACCGATCAATATGAACCCAATAGAGAACAAAACCACTCGATTCATGCATGTCTCCGAACCACTCTGGTAAACAGCAAATGATGCCTAGATTGGCGATGGATTGAAACTCCGATGACCCCGCCGACAGGTCGCGCCCTATAGAAATTTCTAACAGCGGGCCAGGTCCCGCGTTATGATGCTTGCATGGCTATCAGCAGTTTCATTGACGATTCTACCCTTGCTGTGCTTTATCCTGCTCACCTTACGTCTTTGCGAGCACGGCACGATCGGGCTCTGGAGCGGGCTGGCGCCGGCCATGTTGTCATTTTTTCCGGCGCCCCGCGCGGCGTATTCCTCGACGACTACAATTATCCGTTCAAAGCAAACCCGCACTTTGTCAGTTGGTTGCCGCTGACTGACACACCGTTGTGCTACATCATCTATACGCCTGGGGAAACACCGATATTGGTGTACTTCCAGGAGAAAGACTACTGGCATGTAACACCGGAAAACCCGCGCGGATACTGGCCGGATCAATTTGACGTGCGAATTGTGCACACAATAAATGATGTCGCAAAGCACCTGCCCGAGGCGCGCGAGAAATGCGTTCTTATCGGCGAGATCAGCGACGAGGCGCAGGCCTTTTCTATCGATCGTGTCAACCCAGGGACAATGCTCAATATTCTTCACTACGAGCGGTCTGTCAAAACCAGTTACGAATTGGAATGTATGCGGGCCGCGTCACGCCGAGGTGTCACAGGCCATCGCGCAGCATTTAGAGCGTTCAAGGCAGGCAAGTCTGAATTCGACATCCATCTGGATTACTGTCGAGCTGTTGGCCACACCGAAAACGACCTTCCGTACGGAAATATCGTCGCCCTGAACGAAAACGGCGCGGTTCTCCACTATCAGCATCATGCACAGCAAAAACCGGCAGAAATTCGCTCGTTTCTCATCGACGCCGGCGCCAGGGTTAACGGTTATGCGAGCGATATCACCCGAACTTATGCGAAGGAGGACGGCGAATTTGCCGAACTAGTTGAGCGTTTTGACCAGTTGCAACTGGAACTCGTCGCCGAGGTCCAATCAGGCTTAAGTTTTATCGACCTGCACATGCTCTGTCACCGAAAACTGGCGGCGTTGTTGCCTGAGTTTGGTCTCGCACAAGGCAGCGTCGACGCACTCATCGAGACCGGCGTCACGCAGGCATTCTGCCCGCACGGCCTCGGCCACCTGCTCGGCATTCAGGTACACGATATTGGCGGGCACATGGGCGACGACACCGGGACTGTCATTGACCCACCCAGCGGTCATCCGTTCCTGCGTTTCACACGAACACTCGAAGTCGACCAGGTGCTGACGATTGAGCCCGGAATGTACGTCATCGATATGTTGCTGAACAATCTCGCCGGCACGCCGGGGCATGCGATGATTAATCAGTCGAAACTGGGCTGGTTGAGGCGCTACGGTGGCATTCGCATTGAAGACAACGTTCGGGTGCTCGAAGGCGGCTGCGAGAATCTTACCCGGGATGCTTTCGCGGCCTGACTCGGCACATTTCTAAGCGGGTGTCGCGGGCAACCTGGACTTCCAGTTCCACCATTTGAGCAATTCTGGTTCGTGCTCCTTTTCCGTTGCGAAATAGACGGCGCAACGGAACACGTAGAGAATACAACGATCAATGTTCATGCCGTGTATGAGGCAAAGACGCTTGTACATCAGCTGCGGGTCTTGTCCAACCAGGTCGCTCACTTCGAACAAGCCAAGATCACGAAGATCTTTCGCCATACTGGGGCCGATACCCGGTATGACCTGCAGCGGATCAGCCATTATCTGTCGCAGGCGCTTCGAAGAAATGCCGGAATGTAAATGCCGCTTCGCCCGGACCATTTCGATTCAGTATTTCCATGCGCTGGTTCGCATCAGACACTGACGGCAAAGTACCGGCAGGTTGCCACCAGAGTGCGAGACTGGGTTTCGCCGAGGGCAAAAACCAATCGGCCCGTTTTCTGAGAATGTCGACATGGGCGGTTTGATAGACATAGTCCATTAAAGCTGCTTTGGATTCCCACACTGACATGTTGAACAACAACTTTTCATCCTCGAACTCGTCCCTGCCAGCCGCCGTTTCATCTTCGCTGACGTAACGCCATACAAAACC
>QIHS01000297.1 GCA_003229095.1 Woeseia sp.
GCCTCCCGTGTTGGCGCGCCATGCGGAATCGCCTTTGGCGGACAGGCGTTGCTGCAGCGCTGACAGATATCACAAAATTCTTTGACCCCGAATCGTTTTGGCTCATCAATGACGAGTGGCATGTCGGTGAAGATTTTTCCCAGTCGCAATCGCGGCCCGTACTCTTCCGTGATCAGCAAGCTGTGCCGACCCACCTCGCCGAATCCAGCCTGCACAGCCAGTGGGATGGCGAGCGCCGAATCGTTCATCGACGCGATGGCCCGATAACCCAGGTTGCGAATGTATTGGGTCAGGGTCAGCAGGACGACAGTGTCATGCGTATAGCCCATGCCAGTTGCGGCGCCGGAAAGCGCCGAGGGCACCGTCGCCGTCAATCCCAGATCCATTGGCTCGCCAATCATGATTACATGCGGCAGATCATCGGGGATATCGACCGGCTTGCTCTCGCGGGTTTTCTCGCTGTAGCGGGCACTGTAAATCCAGCGTTCGTCGTATTCGCAAACACCCACCATGCCGGCACCCATCGATTTAGCCGCCTTTTTCAGATTTTCCGTTGCAGCGTCGGGTGATTCAAACGGATAGGGTTCCGGCCAGCCTTCTTCATTTGCGGTGAAGGTATCGAAGAATCCTTCTTTCCGATCATCCGAATCGCGGCGACGGTCGCGGATGATATTCGTCACGTGCCAGGTGGCATTTCTCAGTGCATAGTCTTTTTGCCCGAAACCGTCTGCCTTGCGCGCACGAGCATTTGGCATGCGGTGCCCGCTGAAAAATTCCGCCGCCTTGTTGCTCTGAATCTCAGGGTCCCATTCAGAGCGGCAATAGATTTCGTTGCGCTGATCGAAACGACTGAATTCGTCGTCGATATCAAAGCCGGTTTTTGTGTCGATTGGTTTTCTATAACTCATCACAGGGGCATTCTGCTACCGCAGACACTACAGATCAAACGTCACCTGATACTGAGTGCGGGCTAAAACGATATTTCGTAGATTTCACCCGCGATAGGAAAATCGATATCGCGAAGTTTTTTCCGGAAACCGGGTCAATAACCGGGTCAGAGCCCATTAATGGGCTCTGACCCGGTTATTGACACCGTCCTTCGATCGGTCAGTCTATTCTCTTTATCGATACCAGCTCTGCATTCCATTGACTTGCTGAAAGCACCTCTAACTGGCAATCGTTCCATTTCACCGTGTCCCCTTTCACCGGAATTCGGCCGAGAAGTTCAGAGACCAGGCCGCCGAGCCTGACGGGCTCTGTCTCAACCGGCAGTTCTTTGCCCAAATGTTGGCATAGCTTGCGAAGCTCAATTGTTCCCAGTGCATGTAGTGTGCCGTCATCCTGCAGCCACAAATCCTCGATTGGCCGGTCGCTTTCATCGTAGATGTCGCCGACAATTTCCTCGAGCACATCCTCGAAGGTCACGACGCCCTGCAAGTCTCCGTATTCGTCAACAACAATCGCCATGTGTTGTCTCGTCTCTTTGAATGTCCGCAGCAGCGAATCAAGAGGCGCGGTTTCCGGTATAACGACCGGCTCATGGACGAGCGTTAGCCAGTCAATTTTGTCATCAGGATTTTCCTGCAACAGGAGAAGCAGGTCTTTCGCATGCACGATGCCGGAAACTTCTTCCAACTGTCCCGTCTCGGAAAACGGAAAGCGGCTATGGCCGGATTGTCTGAGTGTCTTAAGCACCTGTTCAGTGCTGTTGCCAGCTGACAAATAGACCACCTGCTTTCGCGGCAGCATGACATCTGATGCACGTAGTTTGCGTAGCCCGGACGCACCGATGATGATGCCCGCGGTCTGCACACCGACCACGCCTTCGGTTCGTCCAAGGGCTGCCAGCAAGCGAATCTCCTCAATAGACGTCACTGGCGCTTCCTTCCCACGCCGCAGCGATCGGGAAATGCGCTCACTCAACAAGACCAGCGGACGCAGGACAATTATTAGTGTGTGAATGCCATATGCAACTGGCTTAGCCAGTCTCACCGCGTATGTTATGCCAAGCGTCTTTGGAATGATTTCCGTGAACAAGAGGACGGCAGTGGTGAATATGATCGTAAATATCCACAGCGAATCCGGACTAAACACATTCTGATAGCTTGCACCCGCGACAGTAGCCCCTATCGTATGTGCGATGGTGTTGACGATGAGAATCGCCGCGATTGGCATGTCTATACGGCGCTTGAATTGTTTCAGAAGCTGGCCGGATCGCTGTCCCTGCTGCACCAGCGATTCCACCTGGGCGGAATTGATAGAAAGCAAAACAGACTCGAATATCGAACACAGAAATGACACGATGAGCGCTACCGATACGGCAGCTATGAAAACCTGCATGATTTTTCCCTGACAATTAAATCCATAAATGTGCCTAGTTGACCCAACGAATTTAGCCGTTCGCTACGCCCTCGCTCTGACACTTTTTCGCGACGAATTTTTCTACCGCTCAGACTCCAGGACCGGCGCTAATCCGGTCGGCGGCGTCTCTGCTCGATATTTGTCGACAAGGGCGAAAAGTATGGCCGCTGTTTCAGTATCAAACTGACCTGAGTGGCTGGACGGCCGGAAGTGCATTTGAAATGCACGCACCACGAAACGCGTCTGCACGTCGTATTCGCCGGTTTCTGCAATGCGGTATCCGTATGTCTTGAGCGCGCGCTGCAATTGAGCTAGAGGCGGCATGGCCAGGCCAAATCTATGCCGATATTCCGCAACCGTTTCTTCGTCGTACCATGCGCCGATGCCGAGTTCGTAGAGTCGTTTCCAGGGGAACAGCGGACCGGGGTCCACTCTGCGGTCTGATGCAATGTCGCCATGTCCAACGACATCTACCGCATCGATTTCCGGATACCGCCGCATGATCTGGCTGACCAATTCGATGAGCAACTCAAGTTGTTCTTCCGGGTA
>QIHS01000540.1 GCA_003229095.1 Woeseia sp.
TGAAAAGCAATGGCTCGCTGAATGTTGCGATGTGATTGTCTATTCCGGACGGTGTGCCGTGCGTAATCTGCTCGCATCTGAACGCAAGTGCGTCGATCTTGTTATTGTCTAGTCCTTTATCAAGAAAGGCGTTAAATGCCCGAATAACAGCGACTGCAAACGCAGCCGACGCACCAAGACCCATGCCAATGGGTATGCGCGCGCCGACCTGAATATGCAGGCCAAGATGTCCTGCACCCAATTCATCGACGACCAGTGCGACGACGGCAGCGGCACCCGTCAGGTTCTGCTGGCCCGGCAGCCAGGTCTCCTCGATGCTCCAGTCCGCAATCGAAAGCCGTACGCCGGGCGGACCTTCCTGAACCGTAGCAACCACTGCGTTGACAATGGGCAATGCCAATGCGTGCCTCTCGTAGACAACCGCGTGCTCGCCGAGAAGAATCACCTTACCGGCAGCCGTGCCTTGCGCGAGGTCTCCTTCCGGCAGCAATGACTTTGTGGCATGACCTGCCCGCAGTTTTTCTGCCAGCTCCAGCGCCTTCCAAGTTTTGATCTCACCGGATTCAATCATCTCGCTGACAACAGCATCAAAAATATCATCGGCGACCTCTGCAGACGTCGCCACTGAGCGCGCATGTAACCGCATGTGTCCTTTTTGAATGCCGTCCGATACCAATGCTCTGAGCGCAGCAAAGTTTTGTGCCAGGCCCGTGGCAGCCATCAGCGCCGCAAGTTCTTTGGCTGACGTGACACCGCATAGGGCCAAGCCAAGTCTTGCCCCCGGATTCGCCGTCAGCGAACCACCGACAATGCCGGGCTTCAATGGCATGGTCAGAACGCCGCACAGATCGCCATTGTCATCGACCGACCAGCTGGTTAATGCTCGATAGCCACCGTCCCTGGCTGCGTAGGCGTGCGCACCTGCTTCGATCGCACGCCAGTCATTGCCAGTTGCAAGTGCGAGTGCATCAATACCGTTCATGATGCCCTTGTTATGTGTTGCTGCACGATAGGGGTCGATGTTCGCAAAATCGTTTGCTTGTACGATGGCGTCGCGTACAGCTTCGGCATCGTCCTGCTCGCCTAGTGCCGACAACGCGATCCGCCCACGTGCGGTAACGAGCGAGCGATCAGCCAGGTTTGAAAGAATTCGAAGACTGACTTTGCAGCCACTGATCTTTTCAACATCCGACGCCAATCCCTCGCACAGGGTATTCACAATGTTGGCACCCATGGCATCGCAGGTATCGACCAACAGATGTAACACAACTGTCCACTGTCCATCCGCGAGCCGATGTTTGTGAAACTCCAACGATCTTGTGCCACCCCCTCGCGCCTGAAGTCTCGGTTGCAATTCATTTGCGAGGTCCAAGAGTTTGCTTGCGGATGAACGCAGCAATTCTATTGTCTTGTCCGGGTCTTCGACGTCCACAATCTGAATCTGGCCGATCAGCAGCTGTTCTGAAGCGTCCACCGAGAAGCCGCCACTTTCGCGAAAAAGTTTCGCTGCGCCACTCACACCCGCGACGATTGACGGTTCCTCGACGACCATTGGTACGATGTAATCTTTGTGGTTAACGAGAAAATTGGGCGCTATACCGAGCGGCAAACCGAAAACACCGATGGTGTTTTCAATCATGCGCTCCGCATGCACAATCGGGAGACACGCCTCGCCCCGGCGTAGCAACATTGCCGTCTCGGGCGCCAGAAAACCCAGGTCCGTCAAAACACGAATCCGTTCTTCAACGGTTTTTCGATGCAAGCCTGCGATGCGCGAGTCTCTCAAGGTCAATCCTCGACCGACACTTCAACGCCGCTGCTATCCAACGTGGCAGCCAACAGAGTGAATCCTTTTTCCGTCGCCTTTCCGACAAAGTCATCGGCAACCGCGTCGTCAATTGCAAAAACCATTCCTATGTCTCCACCGCCCGCACCACTTGGTTTGTAAACGACATCGCTGTCTTCAGCAAGGCGAGCAAGCTCATCATGGCCGGCATCGAAGATGCCCAGTACGAGGTCATTGTTGAAATCACTCAAAGTCCTCGTGTAGTTGCTGAGCGCAGCGAGAACCTCTGCCGAACGTCCGCTCGCCCAGACCGACGCAACCATCTTGGCCGCATCCGTCAATTCGGACCACCCTTTTGTAGATTGGTCCCCGGTGTCGAGTTTACAAATTCGCGCCTTCGTTTTAGTCGGCTGTCCACTCCACAACAAACGAACCACGAGTCCGCCTGGCCAGCGATGGTGTATTGGCGCTTGTGCATTCCCTATTGTGTACTCAATGATGCCGCCATGAAAACTCGTCGCAACATCGACCCCGCTGCCGAGTCCGTCTTGTAGCGCCGAGTGCGCACTACGCGCCAAAGAATAGCCACTAATCGGGCTCTGACCCGGTTTTTGGCGTGACGCGCGCAGGGCACATACCAGTGCGGTCATTGCTGCAGCGCTGGAGCCCAGACCCAGTTTCTGGCCGCTGTCCGGGTTGAAAAAGTCGCGCGTATCCACGGTGATCGAGCACGGCGACAATTTTCCAATGGACACCATTCGCCAGGCCTCCTCAATGAGACGCAGCCCGTTCGACGGCGGCGAAGCCAGCCAATCGATCTCCTTGCTATTGTTTACATTGAATTTCCACACACCATCGATGTGTCCGGGCGTTGCCACGTCATGAACGGAATTGTTTGTCGCTACGATTTTTACAATCGCCCGGCGATTCACCGCCAGACAAATGGCGGGCGCCCCGACCAGAACCGCGTACTCTCCAGACACGATGGCTTTCCCCGGGGCACTGACCAGCACGCTTTTCATTCGGGTTCTAATCCAGACGCCAATCCACTCTCTAGCAGCTTTGCGCCGGCACCGAGGCTGCTGCGCATAGTATTCACACCCGATGTCTGCTGCAGTGCTGCCAGACATATTGCTTTAACCTGCGGCCCGGCGTCTATCGTGAAAAACACAGCATGCCCGTCGGACTGCAATGTCCTGATGACTTCAAGGCAGGCAATCGTTGCTTCGTTCCAATACACAATTGACGGTCTTGAGGTCCACATTACCGAATGCATTTTCAGGCAATTGTGCTCTGCGACCGCCGCGAGCTTGGCGAAATCTTGTGTCAGCACCGCTTCCCGCGCGATCACGAGGTCATCGTTCTGCCGCTCAAGCCAGCTCGAATAAAATGGGCTGGTGCGCTGTCCGCGAAGCATGGCTTCGCCGGAACCAATCGCTTTCGGACCCTGCTCTGTCACGGCGACAAT
>QIHS01000362.1 GCA_003229095.1 Woeseia sp.
AATCCGCGTCGACTTCAGCCTCGAGATCGTGCAACCAGGCATCACGGTCTTCAGACCAGTCGATGTCTCCGCCTGTATGCCTGACGACCAGCACTTTCTTAAGCGTGGTCACGCCCGGGTTTTCTGCCGCTCGGTCAACGTTATCTTTCAGCGCAATGATCTTTGCGCCGCGCACGCCCTGGTCCGCGGTGATGACGATATTCGACTCGCAATCCTGAATTCGGCCTGCAAGCGCTTCCGGCGAAAAACCGCCGAAAACAACAGAATGCACTGCACCGATGCGCGCACACGCGAGCATCGCGATGGCTGCGTCCGGAATCATCGGCATGTAGATTGTAATGCGATCACCCTTTGTCGCACCGAGCGCTTTCAGTGCGTTCGCAAATTTGCAAACCCGAGCATGCAATTCGCCGTAGGTAATCTTCAGATCTTCCCAGATGATGGCAACGTCATCACGTTTGTTATCCAGATGCCGATCAACGCAGTTGTAGCAGGCATTTAAGGTGCCGTCATCAAACCAGCGAATATGTAAGTCATCCTTTGCGAAAGACACGTCTTTGACGGTAGAGAAGGGCTTGATCCAGTCGATTCGGGCGGCTTGCTCGCTCCAGAATCCTTCATTGTCTTCAATCGAATACCGATACATTTCCGCATAACGATCCGCGTCAATGTGGGCGCGTTCCGCCACCTGATCCGGTACTGCATAGACCTTGCTCATTTCTTTTTCCTGCCATTGCTGGTCACTGAAGCCAATACGCTCATCGCCTGGCGCAAGTGCGGCCTATCGATCATTTCACCGTCAAGCGCCATCGTGCCGCTGTCGGGGTTCGCTGCAAACAAATCCACTATTTTCCGTGCGCGCTGAATTTCCGCTACTGAAGGAACAAAAACGTCGTTGATGATGGCGACCTGATCCGGGTGAATCGCAAGCATGCCTTTGAAACCGTCACGTCGGCCCACGGACGCGAATTTTGCAAACCCGTCCTGGTCCTGGAAATTGGTAAACACGGTATCTATTGCCGCCACGCCCGCCGCGCTGGCAGCAAAGAGGCACAATGATCGTGCAAGTTCGTAAGGTGGCAGCCATTGCCCATCTGCGCCACGATTCGCCGACGCGCCGATGGCGGCGCTCAGATCTTCGGCGCCCCAGGTCAGGCCGTGGAGGCGTGACGTTGCGCCGACATATTCGTGCATCCGAAATATCGCCTCCGGGCGCTCGGTGGCGATGGGCAAGATCGAAGTTTGACCGGCCTCAAGACCGTTCTCCTGCTCGAGCACATCGAGCAGTTTTGCCAGCCTGTTAACGTCGCTGGCAGATTCTGGCTTGGGCAAGACAATGCCGAATGGCGCACCGGGCATGACTGTCCGCAGGTCTTCGAGTGCATCGGCAGTATTTAGCGGATTGATTCGCACCCAGATGTCAGCATCGTTTCTGTCAGCCAGAAATTTTCGCGCGAGTTTCCGGGCAACCGGCCGGGCCTCTTGAGCGACTGAATCTTCGAGATCGAGAATGAGCGCATCCGCACCAGTGCTGCTCGCTTTCGCGAGTTTTCTTTCACTGTCGGCCGGAACAAAAAGAAAACTTCGACTCACTTCGATGCCTTCGGTTTTCGCATCATCAATGCTGATCTTTTGCACTCGCCGACCAGCACTTCGTGCTGGTTATAGGCGCGATGCGCAAAAGTAACGATACCGTTTTCGGGTCGGGACTTGCTGCCTCGTAACGCAAGAACCTCCGTCTCAATTCGAATCGTGTCACCGTGAAAAAGTGGATGCGGGAAGCGCACTTCATCCCAGCCGAGATTCGCGATGGTCGTACCAACGGTCGTGTCACCGACCGAGATGCCAACCATGAAACCCAGCGTCAGGCAGCTGTTGACGATGGGTTTGCCGAACTCAGTGCTCTTCATATACTCGGCGTCGAGATGCAACGGTGCCGGGTTGTGCGTCAGCGCACTGAACCAGACATTGTCTGCCTCAGTGATTGTTCTGGTAATGCCGTGCCTGAAAGTCTGCCCGACCTCAAATTCTTCGAAATAATGTCCAGCCATTCGACCTGTCCGTATCCAGCTCAGCCTGCATAATAGGAAAACGCCCGCCCTGTCACCAGCGCGGGCGCAAATTAAAATGCTAAATGGGCCAGCCGATCAGGCAGACGGCAGTGCGTCGACGAATGCTTCCATCCTTTTCAAGGCCGCAGCATCAGGCAGCTCGCCATATGCAGCGCCCATATTGTCGAGCATGTTCGCAGGTTTGCTGGTCGCGCCCGTGACACTGGTAACAGCAGGGTTTGCGGCCGCGTATTTGATGAAAAACCGGCCAAACGTGTCTGCGCCGAATTCCTGCGCCCATTCCGGGACGTCAATGCCGCGAACGCGCCGCCATAGACGAGTACGCCCAAACGGAATGTATACGAGCACGGCGATGCCAAGCTCATGCGCCAGCGGCAGGATCATCTCGGCAGATTCACGATTGTCGACGGCATAGTCAACGCCAATGAAATCAATAGATTCTTCGCGCATGATTTTCGCCAGATTCTCGTAACGTCGCCTGCTGGTTGACGTTACGCCGATGTAGCGGACGCGACCCTCTTCTTTGTATTCCCTGAGAATCCCGAGCTGGGTGGGGATATCGGCAAGGTTGTGCACCTGTATGAGATCAATCGGGTCCTTGCCAACATGCTCGAATGATCGTTCGATCTGTGCGCGCGCGGTGTCCGGGTCCGCCGAGCCACCGCCTCTTGGCGCGACATTGACCTTGGTTGCCCAGAAGACATCTTCCTGAATACCCAGATCCTGGACAATCTGACCGGCAACCTCCTCTGAAGCACCATAAGACGGCGCAGTGTCAAAAACAGAACCGCCATTTTCAACAAGTGTTTTAAAAACATCCTGCAACGCCGTTGCATCGTCGCTCTGCGCCACAGTGCGGAATGTCGCGGAACTGCCGAGCCCTACGATCGGCAATTTTTCGCCGCTTGTCGGGATCGCGCGCGTGATTAGGTCGCCGCCGTCCAGCGCGTGCGCCAAGCTTGCTGGCAGCATACCTGCAGCGCCTGCAAGCGCCGAGTATTTGAGGTATTCGCGTCGAGTGATTATCGTCTTCAACCTTTTGCGGCCGGTTCGCAACTCTACTTGGGCGCTTTCCATTTCGGCGCATACTCCAGCGGATCGGCAACTTTGGTTCCCTTCACTTTGTCGCCACGTTCGGGGCTG
>QIHS01000431.1 GCA_003229095.1 Woeseia sp.
ATGATGCCGGACACCAGCCGCGCAGTGGGATAGAGGCGCGCTGTGTTAATGCCGGTCTCCAGCCCAAAAAATTCTTTGCGCGTTTCCAGTGCCATCACGACTTCTTCCAGCGAGCAATTGCCAGCTCGCTCACCTATACCATTTATCGTGCACTCGATTTGCCGCGCACCTGCATGTACGGCTGCCAGGCTATTTGCCACCGCCATACCAAGATCGTTGTGGCAGTGCACACTTAATGTGATGTTCTCAATGCCGTCTACATTGTCGTGCAGGTAGCGAAACAACTGGTCGAATTCTCCCGGCACGGTATAGCCGACGGTGTCCGGAATATTGACGGTCGTCGCGCCGGCTTCGATGGCTGCACTAACGACCTCAGCAAGGTAGCCCAGTTCGGTGCGAGAAGCGTCTTCTGGCGAAAATTCAACATCCTCACAAAGTTCGCGTGCCATCGTTATTGCGCCGACCGCGCTCTTAATGATTTCTTCCTTGGCCATCTTGAGTTTGTATTCGCGATGTATCGCGCTGGTCGCAACAAATACATGAATACGGTGCTTGTCTGCGCCCTTGACCGCCGCGTGCACTTTCTGGATGTCTTCAGGGTTGCATCGCGCGAGACCACAAATGACCGGGCCCATGTTCTCATCGGCAATGGACTTGACGGCATCAAAGTCCCCCGGTGAAGCGGCCGGAAAGCCGGCTTCGATGATATCGACGTTGAGATCGGCAAGCGCCCGCGCAATTCTAAGTTTTTCTCTAAGCGTCATGCTGCAGCCAGGCGCCTGCTCACCGTCTCTCAGAGTGGTATCGAAAATCTTGATGCGATTGCTTGCCATGTTCTTTCTCCGTTTGGCACATAAGCCAACGAGTGTTAGTTCTCCAGCCAGTCCATCTGGCTGCGCAGGCGCGCGCCAACCTCTTCAATCGGGTGATCGAGGTCTGCGGCCATCAGGCGTTTGTATTCAGGTTGTCCGGCTTTGTTCTCCTCAATCCAGCGTTTAGCAAAGGTGCCATCCTGGATATCGTCCAGCACTTCCTGCATTTTTCCCCTGACATGATCGTCAATAACGCGCGGGCCGCTGATCATGTCGCCCCAGGCAGCCGTTTCACTGATGAATTCGTGCATCTTTCGTATGCCGCCTTCGTGCAGCAGGTCGACGATGAGTTTGAGCTCGTGCATGACCTCGTAGTACGCCACTTCAGGTTGATAGCCCGCCTTGACGAGCGTGTCGTAGCCGGCGACAACCAGTTCTGTCGCACCGCCACAGAGCACTGCCTGTTCGCCAAAAAGATCCGTTTCTGTTTCTTCAGCGAAAGTTGTTTCAATGACACCCGCTCGTGCGCCACCGATGCCATCCGCATATGCCAGCGCCAGCGCCAGTGCATTGCCACTGCTGTCCTGCGCGATAGCGACCAGGCAGGGCACGCCGTGACCTTCAGTGTATTGGCGTCGAACCAGGTCGCCGGGTCCTTTGGGCGCGATCAGAACAACGTCAAGATCTTCCCGAGGCTCGATCTGTTTGTAGTGAATATTGAAGCCATGTGCAAAAAGCAACGCCGCGCCCTGATCGATATGTTCAAGGACAGACTGGTACAGTGACGACTGAGATGTGTCGGGAGTCAGGAAGGCCACTATGGCAGCCCCGCATACAGCGTCCGCCGGCTCCTTTACCTGCAAGCCGTCCGCCTCCGCCCGGGCAAAGCTGGCGCCGCTCTTGCGAGCACCCACAATGACATTGTGTCCACTGTCCTTGAGGTTTAGCGCGTGTGCACGTCCCTGGCTGCCGTATCCCAGGATCGTAATTTGTTTGCCTTGAAGGCACGAGCGATCTACATCTTTATCCGTATACATCTGCATCATTTTTTCCTGCAATTTGTTCGCGCCGGGTCTGTTGAGAACCGACGCCAAAAAAAACCCCACAATCCTTGTTGGATGCGGGGCGGGCGTTTGATGAAATTCTGTGGTTTGACGCTACCCCCGAAGGCTCCCGATAAGGAACACGAGAACAGGCAGCACAAATCGCAAACGGGTGATTGCGGTTGCCTGACCATTGAAACGCGGTTTGAATTCCATAAGCGAGGATAATGTTGCAACCACCGGGTGATGTCAACTGCTTTAATTTCAGTTACTTGTGTTACAAATTCGTTAATTTGACGCGCTCGGGGCACGCCGTCACGGCTTCGTCAAGCAAGATTGTCAACGTGACGAATGTACCTTAAGAAAGGAATGCAAACCATTGATTAAAAACGTTATCAAGTTGGAATTATTCGTGAATCAAGGTGATAGTTGCATAGAGATTGGTTTGCAAGGAAGATTTTCAGATCGGGAGAACTAGCGATCTATTCCCAAAGTTCGCAATTTGCCAGTGCGTACAAAGATCAGCAAAGTGCGCGAGCACAATCCTCAATATTCAGGGCCAGCGTTAAACGGCAATTTCAGACGAAACTTTGTGATCGGGACATAATGCCACGCAGCCTGATTAACAAGGGCTGGCGATATATGATGCTTGTGGTACTCTTGCTCTTCAACAAGGCGGGACCCGATATCAAAGACTGGTGGAACAGGGGTGTGACACTGGTTGGGCGGTCTAAAAAAATTAAACAAAAAGGGTTTCAAGCAGAAATAATCGCCACGACGGTAGTGGAGAGGGTCGCGGGCGTAAGGGGGATCGCATGCACAAGGGTGCAATCCGTCTGTCTGTTGCGCACGTTTTCAATTGACAAGTTGTTTCAATTAAGAATTGTTTCAATTAGCAAGTTGTCAGATGATTACTCTGCGCCACTCTCTCTATATTCAATAATTATTAAAAACTCGATGTATTAAGGAGTATCAATGAAACGGTGCAAATACAGCAGCCGGCAGATGACAAGTGCAGCCATTGCAGTTAGCCACTGGCAGCGTCTTCGCTCAGACAGAAAGTGTTGATAGGGTTCTTTCGGCAGACATGCAGCGTTTATCGCTCGCACAAGAGTCTCAGGAACGCATTAACCAGGTCGTCGAAGTCACACGTTCTCTCGCCGATAACTATCGTGCGATCAATAAAGAAATCGACGGACTCAAGGTTTACAACCGCCTGATGACGGCACAGACCAACGGTCAGCAAGCGACGTTGGAACAGGTCGACGTTATTAACCGGCAAATCTTTCCGCTGATGGAGAGGATGATTGACGGTCTCGAACAGTCAATCGCCCTGGATATACCGTTTCTAATGGCGGAGAGAAGCAAGCGCGTTGCCGACCTGAAAGAAATCATGGAACGCTCGGATGTCAGCGTCGCGGAAAAGTTCCGTAAGGTGATGGAGGCGTATCAGATTGAAGGCGATTACGGTACTTCCAGCGAGTGGTACAAAGATGAAATTGCACTCGACGGTGTTAATCGCGAATACACCATGTTGCGCGTTGGTCGTATCGGGCTCTATTTCCAGTCGGATGACACTGAAATCACTGGCTGGTGGAGTTCAGAAAATGGCCAGTATGAGAGGCTTGACAGTGAGCATCGCAACGAAATCCGTAAAGGTATTCGAATTGCACGCCAACTCGTCGCACCGGAGCTTATTTTGATCCCGGTACCTGTCGCTAAACCAGCCGGGGGAGCCTGAATCAATGAAACGTATAACAATAATTATTGCCAGCATTCTTTTTGCGATGGGTGCTGCACAGGCCCAGGATAACGCCAGTACGATGGAGGAGCTCCTCAATCAAATCGAGCGAGGACAGGCCAGGGATAGCGCGGAAGCGCAGCAGCGCGAAGCGCGTTTTGCCGAGTCTCGCGGCAACCAGCAAGGGCTTGTTAATCAGGCTCGAGGTGAGCGAACCGGGCAGGAACGAAACAGTGAGCGCCTGGAAGCATTGTTCAACAGCAATCAGGAAAGGATTGGGGTAGCACGGGAAGCACTTGATGAAAGACTAGGCGCGCTCAAGGAATTGTTTGGTGTGTTGCAGACAATAACCGGTGACGCGCAAGGTCGATTCAATACGTCTTTGACCAGCATCCAGTATCCTGATCGTGAGGACTTCCTTGTTAAGCTCGGTGGCAAGATGGCGGGTGCCAACTCGCTCGCGTCCATTGAGGAAATCGAACAGCTGTGGTTCGAATTGCAGCGGGAAATCACAGAATCGGGCAAAATCGTTCGCTTCGCGCACCAGATAACGACTGCGGGTGGTGAAGTTATCACGACCGACATTGTGCGAGTGGGTACCTTCAACATTGTTTATGAAGGCGGCTATCTCAGATACAGCGAAACCGGCTCTGTTGTTGAATTACAGCGCCAACCTGACCAAAGCCGATACACAAACTCGACCGGCGATATCATGGCCGCGACCACCGGGCCGGTGAAATTTGGGCTGGATGGTACTCGTGGCAGCATTCTCGACCTGCTGGTCGAATCGCCGACCGTCATGGATCGTGTTCATCAGGGCGGCATCGTGGGCTACTGTATTATCGGTCTTGGTTTTATCGGACTGTTGATTGCTTTTGTACGCTGGATTGGATTGTCGTCTGATTCTCGACGGGTCAGCGCTCAGCTCAAGAGCGACACGGCCAGTTCGGATAACCCGCTGGGCCGTGTGCTTGCAGCGTACGAAGCCAACGCAAATGCCGATACCGAGACGATTGAACTGAAACTCAGTGAAGCGGCATTGAAAGAAATGCCCGGCCTGACGAAAGGCTTACTGTTCATCAAGGTTATCTCCGTTGTGGCGCCGTTGATGGGGCTGCTCGGCACAGTGACCGGCATGATCAAGACCTTCCAGGTCATCACGCTTTACGGTGCTGGCGATCCGAAGATGATGGCAGGCGGTATTTCGCAGGCATTGATGACAACGGTGCTGGGTCTGGTCGTGGCAATTCCAATGGTTTTGATTCACACGTTGGTAAGCGGGCAGAGTCGCAAGATCATCAACATCCTTCAGTCACAGAGTGCGGGCATTGTCGCCACGCATTCCGAAAAGCAGGGCTAACGCCCGGCTGAGGAGAGGCAATGCTTTGGCTAACTGACAGCTTTGAGGCGATACGAGACTTCATGGAGTTGGGCGGGACGGTATTGAGCTGGATAGCGCTCGTGATATTTCTGATGTGGGTCCTGATCATCGAGCGGTTACTGTATTTCCGCAAACCGATGAAAAAGATGGCAGCAGATATTCACGAGAGTTGGGAAGCGCGACCGGAACGTCGTTCGTGGAATGCACACATGATCCGCGAGGGAATGATTTCTCGGTTTTCGGAAGCGACGATCGGCTCTATTGCCATGATTCAAACCATGGTGGCGTTGTGCCCCTTGCTTGGATTGCTGGGTACCGTTACCGGAATGATCAAGGTGTTCGGTGTATTGGCGGTCTCGGGCTCTGGAAACGTACGTGCAATGGCAGCTGGCGTATCGAACGCAACAGTGCCAACAATGGCGGGAATGGTAGGCGCACTCTCCGGGGTGCTTCTTGTAACGTTATTAACCCGCCGCGCGGCGCGTGAGATTGAGTTCCTTGAGGACTCACTTACGATGGATCACTAAAAGGACTCTGTAATGCGTAGAGCAAATACTGGATCACACCAATGCTTGATGTTGTTTTTATCATGCTTATCTTTTTCATCGTCACCGCATCGTTCATCAAGGAAGCTGGCATTGATGTGAACCGGCCTGATGCGCCGACTGCACTATCGGTCGCGGACGCCAATATTCTGATCGCTATCAGTTCGAATGATGAGATCTGGATTGATAAGCGCATGATTGATCCACGGGCGGTACGGCCGAATATCGAGCGATTGCATGCAGAGAATCCGAAGGGTTCTGTTGTCATTCAAGCTGACAAGAAATCGACCAATGAGACGCTGGTCATCGTAA
>QIHS01000342.1 GCA_003229095.1 Woeseia sp.
CGAAGCGAGCCTTGCTGCGAGACGGCGTATCGCGACCGGCGTTTATCGACATCGGAACGTCCAGGCTCTCGAATATCATTTCTCGGGTCGCACCGCGGCAACGCAACTTTCGAATGCGATTTACCAGGAATGCGCCATCTGTCTCATGCGGTCCTTTAACCTGTTCGATCCATTGTCGCGGACTGAAACCTGACTCATCGAGAATGATCAATTCCGCGTAAGGCAGCAGGCTCCTGAGCAGAACAGGTAGTTTGTTGCTGTTCTCGAAAGGCTCATTCCAGCGTATCTGCAACGAATCGGGCCACATGCTAACCAGCCATTCGGCCGTGACATAGTAGAAGGCATAGTCAATTCTCGATCCCGCAATGCCCGAATTCACAAGTTGCCTTGAGAACTTCTTGAGATCAGAACGTAAGTCGAAATTGTCGAGAAGTTGCTCGACACGCACAAGAATGGCCGGACCATCCGGATAAGCGCGCATGAAACACAGCAATTCGTGAAAGCGCTTTAATTGAGAGGGGTTATGGAACCGTGCTTCGGCCAGTTCGTCAAGCAGCCTGACTTTATTGTTGTCAGAGTGCTCGTCGAATTGCTCCTTGATCTTTTCGAGTGCACTTAGAACAGAAGGGGGATATTGGGCCATGCGGTCAGCTTCACAATCAGCAACGCCAGCCGAGATGACATCACTAACAGCTGCAGCAAGGAATCCGTAGTTGCCGCAGGCAGGTCCCGCGGGGATCAAAACCGATGTTGGCGCGGCATGAAGATTTTACTCGCTTGCCCCTGCGGCCGAGCAGCGGACGTTATGAGTTACTCACGCCGACAGGCTTGATTGCATTCCACCATCGCTCTTGAAATTATCTGTAAATTCGGAAGTATCGAAATGGTAGAATGATGAAAATGAAGGGCAAAATCTAATCAAGGGGAATTTTTATGAGCAACACACCAATTGCATTTGACAAGGCACGACTCGCCGGGCAGGAACTGGAAGACATGCCGCTGTGGCCGCCAGAAGTGCTGAAAGAGGGCGTATCGAGCCATCGAAGCCACTATTTTTTCAATGGTCAGTTCGTCAGTTTTGTTTATGACGCTGACGATGGTCTGCTGGAGTTTGTCGATTACCCATTTGACGAGTTCGTGCAGGTCCTGAACGGCATGTCCACGTTGACCGCGATCGGTGAATCACCACAGGTATTCAAAACAGGTGATCACTTTGTCGTGCCCAAGGGTTTCACCGGGACATGGGATATGCGGGATAGCTACCGCGAACTCGTTGTTATTGAATCAAATGCCTTTGCAGAAGGCATGAAGAAATTCGGCTGGGCGTAACTGTCAGGAGCCTGTCCGAGTTGGGCAGATTCGACCGCTAAAAATTATAATCCAGCGTGATTCCCCATGCAGGCGGTCGTTCCGTTATGACAACGGTATGACTGCCAGCCAACAATGGTTCTGTTCTTGATACTACGTCCAGGTTACCGTCCAGGTCTTCCATAAACAGGGTAACGGCCCAACGTTCAGACATGTCGCGCCAGGTCAGGCGCACATTGGTTCGCGAGAAACCTTTGACCACAACTGTCTCGTCGAAATCCGTGAAATAGCTCGACAAGTAGTTCCAGTCGAATTGCGGGGTCAACGTGCCCAAACGTCCGAGAGAGAACTCGTATTGCACCAGGCCGCTGAAGTTGTTGGGGCTTCTTGGTGTCTCATTGCCATTGTGGCTTCTGCCGTCAGCTTCCACAAAGTTTATGAACTTCGTGTCGAGGAGACCCAGACCCAAGCGGATATGGAGCCCTTCTACGGGTTCCGCCTGAAGTTCTGCCTCCAAACCGTACATCTCCGCTTTTGGCACATTAATGAGAAACGTTGCAAAACCCGGGCCGCCGACAGCGGGAACGAAAGAGAATAACTGCCAGTCCCTATAGTCGTAATAGAAACCTCCCACGTTCAACACCAGCCGATTATCGAACCACTGGGTCTTCGCCCCAACTTCGTAAGCAGTGAGTGTTTCCGATCCGTACTGAGCGCCGGACTACCGTTATAGCCACCGCCCTTGAAACCCCTGCTCAGGCTTGCGTAGACAAGCACATCCTCACTGATGGCGAAATCTATCGCGACGCGGCCACTCCATTCGCCCCATGTGTCGGAGCGAACCAGAGTGCCCAGACTGGTGCCGCTGCAATCGGGAAAAGCTGGCGTAAGCTGATCCAATGTCGTAGTGGTTCGATCAAAAAACAAACAGTCAGACATGACACCGTCGATGTCTTTTCGATCTTCCGTCCACCTTAGCGCACCGGTCAGCGTGAGCCTGTCGGTAATATCGTAATCTGCATGCACGAAAACGGCCCAGCTTTCCAGTTTTTGATCGAATACCGCCAGGTTGGCATAACCGTTTGCCGGATTCGGATCGAAAAACAACCCGGTAAAGTCGAAAACCGTCGAGGATTGCACATCCTCTGTCAGGTAAAACGCTCCGACAATCCATCGCAATTGCTGCTCACCCGATGAGGTCAGTCGGATCTCCTGGGTGAACTGGCTCTGCTCATGACCGAAATACTCATCAAGAAATGTCTCGGACGTAATATCGTCGTCGTTAAACTCCAGGCGGTCATTTTCGCCGTAACCGGTAACGGAGGTCAGCATGAACGATCCGAAGTCCCAGTTCAGCGTGGCTGCGAAATCGAGCGCATCAACGTTTTCCGGACGGTTCGTACGATTCAGATTTGTGACTTCCCAACCCGATGCAGGGCCAGGATTCGGCAGACCGTTGATCGGGTTCGGGTCGATGTCACTATGGAAAACGATACTCTCTCCACGCGACTTGCCATATTGTAGCTTCAGGTCCAGCTCAACATCTTCATTGATCAAGAACTTCAGCATCCCACGCACGGCCATGTCATCTGCTTTCGGGGTGTCAGACCCATCGAATATATTCCGGATATATCCATCTCTGTCATTCTTAACAATGGCCAGACGCCCAAGCAATTTATCAGGAACAATTGCGCCGCTGATTGCACCTTCGAAGCGGGTTTGATTGTATTCGCCGTAAGTAAATCGACCGTAACCGCTAAATTCCTCGGTCGGGCCGGCGGAAATAAAGTTCAGGCTGCCGGCGGTCGCATTCCGGCCGTACAAAGTTCCTTGCGGCCCGCGCAGTACTTCTATCCGTTCCAGGTCAAACATGGCAAAGCCGTGAGAGGCAAGATTATTCAATACTACCCCGTCGCTATGAACAGTCACCGCCACGTTGGAGATCGGACTGAAATCACCGTTGACAATGCCGCGCATGGATACCCTCGCGCTGGAGAATCCGAACAATTCCTCGATCTGTAAATTGGCTGTTTGCGCAGCAAAATCCTGGGATCGCTCGAATCGAAAACGCGTGATGTCACTGGCGTCAAATACCGTGACTGACAACGGGATCTCCTGAACCGATTCTTCGCGTTTTTGTGCCGTGACTACGATCTCTTCGATTTGGGCAGCATTGATAAGAACCGGCGCAAGCAATGCACCCGTCGCGACAACAAATACAAAACGACGGAACGAAACAACGGTATTTCCTGACATGTCCTGCCCCCTAATTTGTGCACTCGCAAATTGCCAAAACCGGAGGATAAGCACTGATCGCAATTTGTTCTGCTCATCCCGGAATTGCAAGGCTGAAACACGGTGCATCTGAATGCACAACGACAACAGATTTGGGTACTTTCAAAACTCGCTATAATCGTATCACTTTGGCATCGCTAGGACTATAGAAGTTCTAACGCATAAAATATTGATAAATTATCGATAATAAATAGTATTTTTATCGAAATTGCAACGCCCGTCGAAAACTTTCATAAGGTCATTGGGAGGCACGATCTGATTGAGAGGAAAATAAATAGAAATCAACAAAAGCATGACGACCGGCAGAATCGATAGCGGCGTCATCACACGTAGTCTCGGCTTTGACGAGCAAAAATATGCGGATAGACCGCACAAGATAAGAAACCTCATGGCAATCGTCGACTTTGACTTGCTATGTGCCACAACGTCAGAGGCCGTATGTTACCTGCATGGCGACTATATCAGTTGATACAAAGCCAACAGTCTGCATCGAGCCTTCCGCGACGCTAAGAAATCAGGTGGGCCCGAATACGCATTGGCCACGGCGCCAAACTCGAACGATCTCAAACTCTTGATTGACTTCGACGAAGTCTGCCGAACGCCCTTGGGCGATCCGACCAAGTTGAGTGGAACGACCGATTGCATCACTCGGATAGACTGTGGCCATCCGTACAGCCTCCTCCCAATCGAGGCCTGCGAACTCCGCAGCATTGCGGATTGCTTCAATCATTGTCAGATGCGATCCGGCCAGCGACCCGGCTTTGTTTCTAAGCACTCCATCGAGAACTTCAATTCGCTCGCCACCTAATTCGAAGTACAAATCGTCCGAGCCAACTGTCGGCATCGCGTCAGTCACCAACACCGCACCGCCCCGGTACTTATTTTGGACAGCAAGTTGGACGGAAAACGGATGTGCGTGGTGGCCATCCGCAATTATTCCGAAGCAGGCTGTCGTCGAATCAATTGCAGCACCAACCACTCCAGGCTCGCGGCTCCCGAACGGCGTCATCGCGTTATACAGATGCGTGTAGCCGCTTACTCCGGCGTCTTCGGCGGACTTACACTGATCAAATGTCGCCGCAGTGTGCCCGGCGAAAACAACAACACCCGCGTCGGCCAGCTCGCGAATGCGTGATAAATCCACTTTCTCCGGTGCGAGTGTAACCAGCG
>QIHS01000478.1 GCA_003229095.1 Woeseia sp.
CGGCACACAACGACAGCATTCGTTTGAATCCACAATTGTTCACAAAACTCGCCGGACTTTATGAAACTCGTGACACGCTGAATCTCAATGCGGAATCATACCGGCTACTTGAGCGTTACCACACAGACTTCGTTCGTTCGGGTGCAGGGCTTTCTGAAGAAATGAAAATACGCTTGCGTGAGATCAATTCCGAGCTTGCGAAACTTGGCACTGCCTTCCGGCAAAATGTGATGAACGAGGTCAACGATTCTGCGGTCGTTGTCGATTCACGTGACCAACTTGCCGGCCTTTCCAACGCCCAGATCGACAGCGCAGCTGGCGAAGCCACCTCGCGTGGTCTTGATGGTAAGTATGTTCTTACGCTGCAGAACACGACGCAACAACCTCCGCTTGCGTCGTTGCAAAACCGTGGACTGCGCCAGCGCATCCAGGAAATATCTGCGCAACGCGGCAACCGCGGCAACGAATACGACAATCGTGGCATTGTTACTCGCACGCTTTCGCTGCGTTTTGAGCGCGCGGCTATGCTCGGCTATGAAAGCCATGCTGCGTTCATGCTCGCAGACCAGACGGCGGGCACGGTTGCTACCGTAAATGACATGCTTCGCGGTCTTGGCCCAAGGGCTTTCGCGAACGCGCGCAAAGAAGCCGCTGAACTGCAGACGCTCATCAATGCCTCGGAATCCGAACCTTTCGAGCTTGCCTCCTGGGACTGGCTGTACTACACCGAAAAACTGCGGCAACAACGCTATGACCTGAACGCCGATGACCTAAAACCGTATTTCGAAATCGACAGTGTATTAAGAAACGGTGTCTTCTTCATGGCCGAGCAACTATACGGGGTCACCTTTGAAGAACGACCCGAATTGCCGGTCTACCAGGAGGACGTGCGCATTTTCGAAGTGTTCTTTGATGGAGAACCCGCCGGGCTGTTCCTGTTCGACCCCTATGCCAGAGATTCCAAGAGGGGCGGTGCCTGGATGAATTCCTACGTGACGCAATCACGTCTGTTCGAGAACCTGCCCGTTATCGCCAACCATCAAAATATTGTGAAACCGCCGCAAGGTGAAGCAACCTTGCTTACACTAAACGAGGTCAACACGATGTTTCACGAGTTTGGCCACGCACTGCACGGTCTGTTTTCAGACGTGACCTATCCACGATTCTCCGGCACCAGTGTGCCGCGGGATTTCGTGGAATACCCATCGCAGGTACACGAGATGTGGGCGACCTGGCCAGAAGTGCTTGCGAACTATGCGGTGCACTACCAAACCGGCGAAAGCATTCCACAGGATTTGCTCGACAAGGTCATCGCGGCCGAAAAATTTAACATAGGATTCGCGACCAGCGAATACCTGGCAGCAGCCACCCTCGACCAGGCACTGCATCAATTGCGTGCAGAGGATATTCCACCAGCCGAGTCTTTAATGGAAACCCAGGCTAAGATTCTTGCTGATACCGGCCTTGACTTCAACGCAGTGCCACCGCGGTACAGCACGCCCTACTTCAGCCATATCATGGGCGGTTATTCGGCAGGCTACTATTCCTACATCTGGAGCGAGGTGCTGGATGCCGACAGCGTCGAGTGGTTTAAAGAGAATGGCGGCCTGACACGGGAGAACGGCGACCATTTTCGCAATACCCTGCTGTCAAAAGGCGGCAGTGTCGATGCAATGGATTTGTTCCGGGAATTTCGTGGCGCCGAGCCATCAATCGAACCGTTGCTGGAAAGGAGCGGCCTGAACTGATACGCAACCCAGCTTGCTACACTCCAAGCCGATCGACAAACCGGTGCCAGCGAATGATAGCAGGCAGAAACCACGGCGTACCTGTATAGAAGGGTTTGGTGCGAAACGGAAGATCGTCGAAGGCGGTCGCACCTTCTTCTATATTGCCGAGCATTTTATGAGCGAGTTTCGTCCCAAAGTAACTCGCACGCGCCACGCCAGAACCGCAGTAGCCCATGGCGTAGAATAGGCGATCATGTTCGCCAAGGTGTGGGACGTGATCGAAAGAATAGGCCACAAGACCTGACCATGAATGTGTAATCTGCGTTTCTTCCAGTTGCGGGAACACTTCCAGCATCGATTGCCTGAGCAAGAACGCATTTTTCTCCGCGTTATCCTGTGACGATGCTCGCCCGCCAAACAGGATGCGTTTGCCATCCGGGGAAGGTCTGTAATAGGCCATGATGCGACGACTGTCGCCATAACAACGACGCGTCGGCATCAGCTCATCCATCAATTCCTGTGAAAGCGGTTCGGTTGCAATCATTGCACTTCTTATCGGAATTAAACGGCGCTTGAACCAGGGCGTGACGTTGCCGGTATAGCCGTTGGTACAAATGACAACCTGTCCTGCATCGACACTGCCTCTGGAGGTCGTCACCAAAATTCTTTGCGTGCGACGATCAATGCTGAGGACCTCTGTCTCAGGCGCAATCACTCCGCCAACGGAACGAACCACGCGGACCAGGCCATCGTGATACTTGCCAGGGTGCAACATACCGTCAATCTGGTAGCGT
This sequence comes from Woeseia sp., assembly GCA_003229095.1. Classification (GTDB taxonomy): domain Bacteria; phylum Pseudomonadota; class Gammaproteobacteria; order Steroidobacterales; family Woeseiaceae; genus SZUA-117. Next base: position 2,525 of record QIHS01000478.1, read on the forward strand.
ACACCTCCAAAAAAGCGATCTGATCCGATTTCCTCGTGGACGCGTTCCCTGGGAATCATTTCCGCGTCAATTCCCGTCGCATCAATTTGCTGTTCAACCTCGCGAACCATCGATTGATAGTGCGAAGCGCGCGAGGCACAACGAAAACGACCGACCTGACTAAAGTCACAATCAATATTCTCCTCGTCCAGCAATGATTTGATGAACCCGACGAGATCGATGCTTTCACGCAGGATGCCATGTGTTCGATCCTCGCCGTAGTGCGCTTTGAGTCCGGCAACGCCGAGCTTGTGGAAGCTCGGGCCAAGCATGCCGCCATTGCGCGTGCTCGCGCCATAACCGA
>QIHS01000063.1 GCA_003229095.1 Woeseia sp.
AAGTATGGGGTTATGCGAAGAACCTCGACATCGAGACAAGAACTGTCGATATTCATATCGCGAAGTTGCGGCGCAAGATTGAAGCGCAGCCCAAAGAACCGGCGCATCTCGTGACGGTTCGTGGCGCCGGTTATCGCCTGATCTGCAAGCCCTGACCGATGCTGCGTGAAACACTGACACGGAATCTGGATCGGCGCCGGCTGAGGAATACGCTGACCCTGTTGTTTATTGCCCTGGCGATTCCAACGGCCGTGCTCATCACACAGGCATACAGCCAACTCAAGTGGGAATCTTTCCATCAGATTCGCATCCAGGCGGAAGAACTCACCGGCAGAATTGACACGACATTAGCCGCGCAAATCAGTACAGCAGAATCTCGAAACGTTGCAGACTTTGGTTTTCTCGCCGGCGACCTCTCCGCAAAATTTGTGCAACGATCACCGCTCGCTGCCTGGCCGGTCGCACAAGATATAAAGGGAGTGATCGGCTATTTCCAGGTCGACAAAGACGGCAACTTCTCAACACCACTACTCCCGCCCGCAAATCTGACAGCAGATGAAGTCGGCCTCAATCCCGCCGAATACTCGCAAAGACAGAATCTCGCTCGTGGCATCCAGGAAATTCTTGCGCAGAACAAACTTGTTCGTGACCGGGGCATGGTGGAAGGATTGCTGGAAGCCGAACTGGAGCCGGCACTTGCGTTGGCCAGCGCGCCGAGTACGCCGCAAGCAAACGACGGATTCGTCGACCGGTCACCGTCGCCGGCCGATGCCGGTGAAATGACTGTTGGAAGAGGAAATGCGGATGATGATCGGCTTGCCACGGCCACGGACACATCCTATAGCCAGCAAAGATTCGACGACCTGAATCTGTCGTCAAAAAAGCAACTCGAGATCTCCAAGGATGCAGAACCTGACGACACGCCGGCACAGGCGATCGACACAACACAGTCCAACGCTTTCGTGAGCGACCTGCCTCTCAACGTTCAATTGCAGAAAAAAAGTGAAGACTTTCGACGCCAGGTAGCAGAACAGGAACCGGAAAACAAAGAGCGCGCCGAAAAAGCCGACAACCGGGCACGACGTCAGAACGTTTTGACAATGGACGAATTGCTTGAGTCTGGTGTGCGACAGCAGATAGCTGACGGTGAACGACGGACAATCACAGCTTTCGAAAGTGAAATCGACCCCTACGAGTTCAGTTTGCTGGATAGCGGACACCTGGTGCTTTTTCGAAACGTATGGCGCAATGGAAATCGAATCATCCAGGGACTGGTAGTGGACCAGGAACTGTTTGTCGACAGTACGATCGATTCAGCGTTCCGTGCAACGACGCTTTCCGACCTGAGCGATCTGCTTATCGGGTACAACGATGGCGTCATGAAACAGTTGTCCGGAAATAGTTATCGCGATAGTACGTTTGGTAGCGCGTTAGAGATGAACGACACCCTGCTCTATCGTAGTCGACTGTCTGCGCCTTTCGACAGTCTCGAGCTGATCTATACGATCAACAGCTTGCCACCCGGTCCCGGCGCCACAGTTCTTGCCTGGACCACGGTTATTCTTGCGATCGTATTCCTCGGTGGATTCGCCGCACTGTACAGACTGGGCCTGGGCCAGATCCGATTGGCGCGCCAGCAGCAGGACTTCGTATCGGCGGTCAGCCACGAGCTCAAAACACCGTTGACGTCGATCCGGATGTATGGCGAGATGCTAAAAGAAGGCTGGGCTGACGAAGCCAAACGAAAGCAATACTATGAATATATTCATGATGAATCTGAACGACTTACACGACTTATCTCGAACGTATTACAACTAGCGAACATCTCCCGAAACGAGCCACAGTTCAAGCTGGCAAGGACGACAGTAAGCACCCTCATGGACCAGGTCCAATCGAAGATTGCCAACCAGGTTGAACGCGCCGGCGCCGGATTCGAATTCAAGCTGGTTGCGGACGATACAAGCAGTAAATCGTCCGTCAATGTCGACGTTGATTGCTTCACGCAAATCATCATCAACCTGGTGGACAATGCAATCAAGTTCTCGAAAAATGCAGACAACAAAACGATAATGATCGCCTGCGATTTAACAGACGACAAACAAATCGTTTTCTCGGTACGTGACTATGGTCCAGGCATCGCAAAAGACCAGTTGAAGAAAATCTTCAAACTTTTCTATCGAACCGAATCGGAGTTGACTCGGGAGACCGTCGGCACGGGAATCGGCCTTGCCATCGTGCATCAGCTCACGACCGCGATGAATGGCAAAGTCGACGTCATCAATCGGGACCCCGGAGCCCAGTTCAACGTGCTGTTCCCGCTGTGTTGATTCGCTCCTGGCCGCGAAGATCGTTGTGGATATCGCTGTTGCTGATTACCGTTCTCACCCTGTTTCTGGCGTTGCCGGGTTGCACCCTGGTCGTTGCCGGGCAAGCGGTACCAAAGCACGCGCTTGAGGCAGATCCGGATCAGTTTGTTGTGCCAGACGATATCGCCGTTTTGCATTATTACGGTGTCGGAGGCTGGGGCGTGCAATGGCGCGGTGAATATCTCCTGACAGCACCGTATTTTTCGAATCACGGTTTACTGGATTTCAAACGCAAGAAAGGCCCTGATCTGGAATCCATCCAGGCAGGCATACGCAACACGCCTTTTGCCGACGCTGGACTGATCCTTGTGGGTCACGGACATGTCGACCACGCTGCAGATATTCCCGCGTATGCCGATGCGGGTCTTGCTCCCGATCAGGCTGGCTTGATCGCAAATCGTACGACGCTGAACATGCTGGCGGAACTGTTGCCACCGGAGGACGCTTTTCGCTGCGCGGAGGCCCCAACGCAGGACGGTCAAGCGCTAAGCCAATGCACCTTGCCCGGCTTTCGCATTACGCCACTGGCCAGCAACCACGCACCCAATATCAGGATACTGGGCAAGGCCATTACTGTATCCACCGGTACCCTCGATGATCCGTTGGAAAACGTGCCGGAACGGCCTTCTGACTATCTGCTCGGACAGACCTGGGCGTACCTGATTGACCTGCTAGATGCTGACGGCGAAGTGGTGTTTCGAATTCACTACATGGACGCCGTCGCCGGATCTGACCAGGCCTCTATCCCCGCTGAGCTCCAGGCAGAGCGCGATATCGACGTGCATATTGCCTGCGTCCCTGGCTATAACTATGTCGATGACTATCCCGAATGGGTCATTGAACAGGGCAACACCGGGTACGTACTGCTCGGGCACTGGGAGGACTTTTTTCGACCACGCGACAAGCGCCTGAAACCGGTTTCGATCGTTTTGAGCGAAAGGAAACTGAACACGTTTGTGCAGCGAATCGAAAAGGCGATGCCCGCAGAGGAAAGCGCTTTGACTCCGGCAAACAAGTCGGATGACGACTGCCCTGTTGATGCCAACCAATGCGGTCCGCGCGGAAAATTTTGGGCGTTGCCCGTGCCAGGTGAGACCTACCATTTCAAGCCAGACAGACTCTCGAGAAAACACCAAAGCGGAGACTGATTCAGGCAGCCTTTGGGCGCGGGTATTGCCGGTAACTACTTGATTCAGTGAACATATTTTCGCCCTGTCCGATGTCCACCAGCCACACAATAGCTTTCGATAACGCACATTGTTATAGGAATTAATCCGTCAATGAATGACGCCAATCGGTTGCTATTCGCACCTGCAAGACCTATGCTTTGGCCTATGCCAATGTAAGAACTTGGGAGTGGCAAAATGTCCCACGAGCGCGAAGCACGAATTTTTCGTAACGGCCGCAACCAGGCAGTACGTATTCCCCGAGAGTTTGAGTTCTCGGGCGAACGCGTGATTATGCGAAAGATCGGAAAACGACTCATCCTTGAACCGGCGCCGCAGCGTAAGCTGACTGAGGTCCTTGGAGAATTGACACCGTTGCCCGCCAACGAAACGCTTCCGAACGTCGACAACGTGATGGCGCTCGATTCCGATCCGCTCGACTAGCTGGCGATGTATCTGCTCGACACCAATGTGATCGGTGAAATAGCCCGAAATCCCCAGGGAGGCGTTGCGAATCGGGTTGCGGCGTTGCCGCCGGACGAATACGGCATTAACCCTGTCGTCGCCTGCGAAATTGAGTACGGTTTGACCAAACGTGAATCCACCAGGCTTCGTCGACAGATTGAGAAAATTCTTGAAGCGATTGCTGTCATCGAGTTGCCGACCGATATTGCTGTGCACTATGGGCGGATTCGAGTTGAGCTCGAGAAACAAGGCACGCCGATTGGTCCGAACGATTTGCTCATCGCAGCGCACGGATTGGCGTCCGAATTGACCCTTGTTACGGGCAACGAGAAAGAGTTTCGGCGAGTGCATGGGTTGAACGTAGAAAACTGGTTAACACGCTAGGCGAAAACAGGAGAATTCTGTCGTCAGTTGAACGGTAACCTCGTCGATGCGGCAGATACGTACATCACCAAATTACGTGATCTGTGCGAGTTTATTGCGAGCCAGCCGGAGATAGGCGTGGCAAGATCTGATATCGCAATCGATGTGCGGTCATTTCCAGTCGATAATTGCATCTACTACGAAGTTGTTGAATCGTCCTTACGAATATCGCGAGTATGGCATTCGTCGCAGGACCCAATCGCTCTGCATATTTGATCATCGTCGATTCGCTTGGATCAGGAACCCCTAAAATGGCTGGCTCTTCAAAAGACAACAAGAAAAAACG
>QIHS01000482.1 GCA_003229095.1 Woeseia sp.
AACATTGCGGATTTTCCAGACAAGCTTATTTTTGACATTGAACCAGACACATCAAAACAAGTTGCTGTCGATTCCAGCCGGACTGGTCTCAATGATTGCCCTTATTTGGCAACCCGGCCAGTCAAACTATTCGGCCATTACGTTTTCCGCTTGGGGGCCTTTCTCACCCTGTGTTACTTCCATGGACACTTTCTGTCCTTCTTTCAGCGTCTTGAATCCTTCCATCTGAACCGCGCTATGATGCACAAAAACATCTTGTCCGCCTTCGCGCTCGATGAATCCAAAACCCTTGTCGTCATTAAACCACTTGACGGTCCCGCTTACTCTTTCGCCCGACATATCTACCTCGTAGTAAAACCCGCCGGCGTTGACCGGCGTTGATTGCGTTCGCTTGTAGCGATGCAACAATCATCTTACTCGCAAATTTCCTGCCTGAGCGACTAATTCGCACCGAATCGGTTGGCAAGCGAGCAGAATCAAGGCGTTGCGACGGTTTCGACTTATAAGCCGACCGCGGCAATTAGCGGTTTCGCAAATATTGAGATCAGCAGGAGGCTGACACAACCGATGAATACTGCCGCAAAGAGGCCCAGCAGAAACGGCCGAGGGCCGATCTGACGCATGCTCGCGAACATCGAGGTGAGTCCGATCGCAGCCATGGCCAATAACAAGCAGGACTCAGCCGCAGAACGCAAAAACTGTACCAGCGCTTGCCATTGATCCGGGTCGAGAACGCCGAAAGCGCGATCACCGAGATCGCCAACGGTTCGCAACGCGGACATCAAGGCAAAACCAACAATGAACCATGGAATCATTTTCCACCAGCGATCGCTGCCTGCGGCGGAATCCAGTTTCCTGTCAGCGCTATACAAAAAACCTACCAGCGGAATCACGGCAATCATGCAAAGATTTCGCACCAGCTTTGTCACAGTCGCGATGTCCAGCGCTAGCGGCTCGTTGTATTGCGCCTCATACATCAAACCGGCGCCGGCAACCTGTGCGGTTTCGTGAATGGCGGTGCCGAGGAACAGGCCGGCCAGTGCGGGGTCGTCTGCGAACAGGTGATGCCCCAGTATCGGATAGAAAAACATCGCGATCAGCCCAAAGAGCGTAATGCATGCAATCGAATAACTGACTTCAGACTCTTTTGCTCTAATCAATGGTGCGATGGCAACGATTGCAGTGGCACCGCATATGCTCGTTCCTACGGCGATAAGGCCACTTAGTTGCCGTGACAGTTTAAGTCGGCGGCCAAGAAACCCCACGACGAACAAACCAACCGTTATGGCGACGATGACGAATGGCAATGCGACCAGCGTAAAACGCCCTGCACCGAGCAGGCTGAGCCGTATACCCAGCAACATGATGCCGATGCGCAGAATAGTCGAAGAGCAAAACTGCAGACCCGTGCCCAGGCCTGCCGGCAGCCGGATTGAGTTGGCGACGACGATACCCAGAATGATCGCCATCATGATTGCGCTGACGGGGCTCCGGGCAAAACCAAGAACTGCCTCGCCAAACCACTCCGCCAGATAGACTGCGGCAACAGATATAACGACAGTCAGCGTAATGCCTGCCCACCAGAAAGGATTTCTGAGACTGTTGGTCACTATTTGAATAATCTACGAAGTTTACGAGAACGATCAGCGCTTTTGAATGTATTTTTCGGAAAGTTTTTGCACAGAACTGCAGCCGAGCAATGCCATGCTACGTTCCACTTCGGCACGAAGCAATCCCAGTGCATGTTCAACACCGCGCTGCCCGCCGGCGGCCAGGCCAAACAGATAGCCGCGGCCGATGCTGCATGCCGTTGCCCCAAGTGCCAGTGCTTTGACTATGTGCGTACCCCGCCGCACACCGCCGTCGCATATGATTTCCAGCTTGTCGCCGAGCGCATCGGCGATGGGCGCGATGCAGTCGACCGGCGCTGGCGTGCCTTCCAGCTGCCGCCCGCCGTGGTTGGACAACATAACCGCCGTTGCGCCCGCAGCGACCGCTTTGTGTGCATCGGCAACGGTCTGAATTCCCTTGATAACCAATGGTCCGTCCCATTGTGCCGCCAGCCATTCGACGTCTTTCCAATTGATGGAGCGATCAAACTGATTGTTAATGTATTCCATGACTCCGTCGCCAATTTCGCTCGATGCGCTTGGACTGCTGGTCACATTGACCATGTCAAAGCCCGGCTTGAGGATCGCGCGAAGAGTCCAGGGGAAATGCCGCGCATAGCTCAGCACGCTGCGCAGCTTCCACTTTGGCGGAATGCCAAACCCGGTTACCAGGTCTCTTTCGCGGTTTCCCGCCACTGGTGTATCGACGGTGAGGCACAGCGCATCGTAGCTTTGCGCCTTGCATCGCTCTACAAAGTCACTCGTAATCGCGCGATCTTTGAACATGTAGATCTGGTACATCTTCGGGCCGCCAGAGATTCTTGCGACATCCTCGATCGATGTCGTGCCCAGCGTGGAAAGGCTGTAGATCGTGCCAAACTTGTGCGCCGCTCGAACGACCGCGGGCTCCGCTTCATGGTGAAAAAGACGTGATGCGCCCGTTGGCGACAGGAATACCGGCCAGTCGATGTTCTGGCCGAGTACCGTCGTCTGCATATCGATGCTGCTTACATCTGAAAGCTGCGTCGGCAACAACTCATATTCATTGAACGCAGAGGTATTTCGCGCCAGCGTTATCTCATCGTCTGCCCCGCCATCAAGGTAGTTGAAAATAGGCCAGGGCAGATTGCGTTTCGCCAGCATGCGTAGATCTGAGATGTTATTACAGTCTGTCAGCTTCCTCGCTTTTGGTTTCTTGAATTGCATTTGTGCTTCCAAATATGCTGTCAGGATCGTGCGAG
>QIHS01000272.1 GCA_003229095.1 Woeseia sp.
GAGCAATTGGGCGTGACCAGACCGACACTTTACGATTTACTGAACAAATACGGCCTGTCGGCGGAAGCGTATTCGAAGCGCAGCGCGAATGGTGGTGGCACGTAACAGAAATAGCCGCGACTTAACCCTGCAATCGACGCCAAAAATTTGACCCGGAAGATCCGGAAACTGCTACTAACGTAAGAGGTCAGGCGCTACGGACTTTGGTAGGCGGAATAAAGCGGACTGAAGGGAGCCATCCGCCTACCAAAGTCCGTAGCGCCTGACCTCCGAAAAATACTACCACTATGACCTAATCGCAGGTTTCGCAATTTGTTTTTTGACGCTAGGTGCCAGTAGTTCGGCATTGACTGTCAGGTTTTCCTTGAAGGGATGGCTCCCTGCGGTCCGCTTTATTCCCATCAAGAAAAACCTGACAGCCATTTCGCGGGGTGCTGTGCCAGGTTGGTTGCATTGAACTCTTGCATTGAGTGAAAGAGCAATTCTTGGTGATAGGAAATCAGAGAGATTGCTTACGGTCGTCGCGGTGTGCGCTCAATGTATTCTTGCATCCTGCCTTCGTTAAAGAGCTGACGAAAGAACGAATCCGGATCGCATTCAAACGGAAAAATAACGGCGCCGTCCTGGCGGGTCCACATGCGGCGACGAATGGAAGGTCTCTGATAATTTTCGGGATCGTGCAGAGTCAACATTACTGACACTTGAACCAGACTTCCGTCACGACGCCCTCGATTGTCATCGACTTGTCGCGGTCGAATTCGGCGGCGTAGGAATGGTGCGCCTGAGACGCGTTGCCAAAACTCAACAGAGCGAAACCCAACACGACTGTTCGGACTTTCATCAGTATGTCACCATTGCTGGCTTGGCCAAACCTGCCCGGACTAACGGGTCTTGAATGAATCCGGATTCAGATCATGACGGGCCAGTAACTTGTAGAAATCAGTGCGGTTTCTTTTTGCCAGGCGCGCGGCCTGGCTCACATTGCCCACGGTGATTTGCAGGATTTGCGAAAGGTAATTGCGCGTAAATTCATCGCGGGCGTCAGAGAACGAGGCTAGCTTGCCGGCGTGTTCACCGAGAGATGACTGCACCAGTTCGCCGCTGATGACGGGCGAGCGAGACAATGCGACATTTTGTCTCACGATGTTGAACAATTGTCGAATGTTGCCCGGCCATTCGGCAGTGACCAGTAACTCGACCGCTTCAGGCGCATATACCTTTCTTTCCTGACTGGCCTCGGCTGCAATCTCTTGCAGGAAGTGCGATACGAGCAACGGAATATCTTCGCGCCTTTGATCGAGCATTGGCAGGCCGATATGGACCACGTTCAATCGATAGAACAAGTCTTCGCGGAAGCTGCCATCGCGCAGCATGGTCTGCAGGTTGCGATGTGTCGCGGACAAGACCCGTACATCAACATGTACCGCCTGGGTGCTGCCAACCGGGCGCACCTGATGTTCCTGCAATACCCGCAACAGTTTGACCTGCAGGCGCATGGGCATGTCGCCAATTTCATCGAGCAACAAAGTGCCGCCATCGGCGGACTTGAACAATCCATCGTGGGCACGAGTCGCGCCTGTGAATGCGCCTTTGACATGGCCGAAAAGCTCAGACTCCAGCAGGTTTTCCGCCATGGCGCTGCAATTGATTGCGACGAAAGGTTTGTCTTTGCGCGAGCTTGCACGATGGATAGCCTTTGCCAGCAGTTCTTTGCCGGTGCCACTTTGTCCGGTCACCAACACCCTCGCATCGGTTGCGGCGACCATCTTCGCTTGCACAAGTATCTCTTTGAGTCGTTGGTTGCGAGTGATGATCTCCACCGCCCAGTCTTCATCGACGTCAACAGAGCCGGATATTCTCATGGCACGCTCAACCGTCTCCATCAACTCGTCTTTGTCGATGGGTTTGGTGAGGAAGCCGAACGCGCCGCTTTGAGTCGCGGTTACTGCGTCGGGGATCGTGCCGTGTGCAGTAATGATCACCACGCGCAATCCTGGCGATTTGACCTGCAATTCTTTCAGCAGCCCGATGCCATCCATCTTGTCCATTTTCAGATCGGTAATGACGAGGTCAGGTCGAAATCGATGTAGTACGGCCAGCGCTTTGAAGGCACTTTCGACGGCCTCGACCTGGTAGTCCTCCGCCCGCAGCCGAATACTGAGCAGCCGCAGCAGTCCCGGGTCGTCATCGACCAGCAGGACCTTGCCTTTGGAACCGGAATTTTTGCTCGCCATAAGTCGTCAGGCTTTATCTATAGAAAAGGGGATTATGTCCAACGCAGTCTACAACGGAAAGACTTGTTGCGCGCGTTGTCTGCTTGATCATCTGCGATTGTTGTTGTCGGCCTGCTCGCGGATAGAGCGCTCGATGGACAAGATCGCCTCGAGTTTTGCCTCGGCGTCCGCTAGTTCTACACGCAATTGGCGATTTTGTGCCTCAACTCTTGCAACGCGACGCGAGATAGCGGATTCCTCGGTGGTTGCGGCCGCTGAGTTTTCCGCCCTCAGGCGGCGCGCTTCGGTATCGAGCACCAAGCGCGTTTCGACATCTTTCAGAAAGATCGTCGCCAGCGCAATTTCCGCGCTTGTCATTAGCTCACTTTGCGACAATAAATCACGAAACATTTCCTGTGCCAGCGCCTCGTCTGTTTCCGAGTGTCCTGACGTTGCAACTACGAGTGCGAAACGCAGTCGGGCGCTGGTGCTTGGCGTCAACTTTGCGGCAGATTCTGAGTCCGCGTAGATTTCGGCCTGGGTCGCCGGATCGCTACTGGTTAACGCGTACAGCTCAGCGAGGTAGACACCTGCATTCGGCGCACCCAGAATCACCGGATCGGATGCCGTTGCCGTCTGCCTGCCTTTGAGCCAGTTGTTCGCCGTCTCGCAACCGGACGTGAGCATCACCACCGTCACGGTCGCTGCACTGATAAGCCGAACTGCCAACGGCCCTTTACGCATTTGCCGCAATTTTTTGATTGGCTGCTGCCCGATTCTGCGGAATCTGTATCCGAAAATGTGCGCCGGAAAACTTGTCCGAGTTGATGAGTTTAATAGAGCCATCATGCACCTGTATGCACTCCAGCACCACTGAAAGTCCTATTCCGGTTCCATTACCCTGAAAAAATGCTTCAAAAATTCGCGGTATCTCATCCTTTGGAATTCCAGGCCCGGTGTCCGCGAAATCAAGCATAAAACTTTTCCGTGTTGATTTTGCCCGGATAGTGATCAGGCCGCCCGGCGGCGTAAACTTGACTGCATTGGAAAGCAGGTTTTCAAGCACAGTTCGGATCTTGTCGCGGTCTGCCGTCACTACGATATCTTCGATGTTCAGCTTGAGTTTGATTTGCGCCGCTGAAAGCGCAAGGCTCTGCGCTTTTGCTGCGGCGACGACCAGGTCACGCAACGGAAAATCAGACAAGGTCAGCACTTCATTTTTCGATTGCCACGCACTGAAGCTCAGCAAGTTTTCGATCAGCTGCTGCAACTTCAGACCATTGAGACGCAAAATGTCCGTCACTTCACGTTGTGGTGCTTTGAGCTCACCGACCGTTCCGTCGAGCAATAACTCAGTGCCTTCACGAATGTTGGCTAACGGTGTTTTCAATTCGTGTGACATGTGGCGGAGAAATCGATTCTTTTCCTTCGCAAGGTCAAGCAGACGAATCCTCAGCCACTCGAGTTGCCGTCCAAGACGCTCCAGATCAGACGGCCCTTTCACATCAATCTTTTTCGAAAACCCACTTTTGCCCAGTTGTTCTATTGCAAGGTCGATCTGGCGGATGGGCCTTGCGACCAATAAAGTAAAGAATACGGCGAGAATCAAGGTGCCGGGGACCAGGGCCGCAGTCTGCCACGCCGACACTTGCTGCGCTCGACGCGTGCTGTCCTGCAACCGCTGCAGCTCAAGATCGATGTGATCGCTGAGCATTGTTGAAAGGCGTGAGACACGCTGTCTGAGAACAGCAAACTCTGCTACGAACTTTTCAGTCTCATCAACTGAATTGTCGGACTCGATCAGACGGCGGACAATACTTCGGGATGACGCTCGAACCGCGTGAGCGAATGAATCGGCGCTGGCAGTCTCGGCCAGCGGTCGCATCTTATCGAGCGTCAACTCGAATTCTTGTGCGTCCTCTCGCAACAGCGCCAGGCTGTCGGTGCTTTGCAGGACAAGGTATTGACGTGCAACACGTTCCAGCGATTCAACCTGCTGCAGTAATTGCCGGTTGTTTTCGGCTGCACTGATGCCGGTAACGACGAGCTGTTCGCTTTGCTCAGCCAGTCTGTCGAGGCTGAAGAGTGCCCAGACAACCGCGATGATCAATGGCAGTGCAACCAGCCCAAAACCGACGAGGATCAATCCGTTGAGCGAGCGCGGGCGGGGAAATTTCATACCACTAAGTGTAGCACTCACAAGTTTGGCGTCAGCCCCTAAATACCTGTGTGTCGTGGCGCCTGTGTGTCGTAGAGAAGGGCAGTTCTATTTTGGCCAATAGGCGCCCGGGTCCCGATTGGCGATTTTCTTTTCCCAGGCGAGGGCGGTTTGCACAATCGTGTCCAGGTCATCGAATTTCGGTGTCCAGCCAAGCACTTCCCGCACTCGATCGGCAACAGCGATCAACGTCGGCGGATCGCCGGCCCGACGCGGCTCGTCGACGATATTCAGCGCTTGGCCATTGGCTCGCTCGACGGCGCTCAATACCTCGCGAACGCTATAGCCGTGGCCATAGCCGCAGTTCAGCGTCGTTGAGTCGCCGCCTGCCCGCAGGTAAGCCAGCGCATTCAGGTGGGCACTGGCGAGATCGTCGACGTGAATATAATCTCGCAAACCGGTGCCGTCCGGCGTTGGGTAGTCGGTGCCGAATACCGCGACGTGTGGACGTGTGCCGACCGCGACTTCGCACGCCACTTTGACCAGTAAAGTAGCTTTCGGCGTCGATTGGCCGATGGTGCCGGAGGGTTCGCATCCGGCGACGTTAAAATAGCGCAGCGCCACGTATGCAGGTCCGCCGGCTGCTGCCAGATCTCGCAGCATCCACTCTGTCATCAACTTGGATGTGCCATAGGGATTGATCGGCGTTGTTGGCGAATCTTCAGATGCCTTGCCGTCAGGCGGCATTCCATACACCGCTGCCGTCGAGGAAAAAACAATATGTCTGACATCGTGCTTCTGGCAGGCTTCCAGTAGCGTTCTACTGTTGGCGGTGTTGTTGGCGTAGTACTTGAGCGGGTCGGCAACGGATTCCGGCACAATCGTGTGTGCCGCGAAATGCATTACGGTGTCGAAATCATGCTCTTCGAACAGCCGTTGCAGGAGATCGGCGTCGCCGGTATCGCCAACGACGAGTTCACCGGCGGTAACGGCTGCCGCGAAACCGGTAGACAGGTTGTCAAGCGTCACAACCGACTCGCCGGCAGTGCCCAATTGGCGAACGACGTGACTTCCGATGTATCCGGCGCCGCCAGTCAACAGTATCTTTTTGTTTTTCATAGGATTTAAAATTAATCTGCAACCTTGGCGAAGCAATACCTTCTAACCTGGCAAGATTCTATCAAAACATGGAAACCGTACAGGACATGGATCCCAGTTACGGCTCAAGATTGACGACTCTGCCATCAGCATACTCGATAGCGCTTGTTGATGACGGAGCAGCAAAGATATGATTGTTTCTGGCATTGGTGCTGCAAGGCATCTGCCGCATCGCTTGGCAAACCTACCGGGAGAATGGCGTTGATTCTGCAACGTTGTATACGATTGAGAGCGGTTTTTACATTTTTCGCCTTTGCGTTGACCTTGTCGGCGTGTAGTGGTGGCGGAGACGGAGACACGCCGC
>QIHS01000025.1 GCA_003229095.1 Woeseia sp.
TGATGACACCGAGATAAGCACCGATCTCCGCAAGATTCATCCCGTGACTGCGCACAAGAAAACTCGGGAAGAAACTCAAGACTGCGTACGCATTAAGGGATGCAATACCGGCGCCAAGTGACATGTGAACAAACGATTTTCGCTTCAACAAGAATTTTGCGACAGTCAAAACGGCGTATTTTTCTCCAACGTCGACCGCACCATCTGACAGTCCTCGCGGCGGCTCGGTGACGGTAAACCTGAATAAGAGGGCGAGAATGATGCCGGGTATACCAACAATAAAAAATGCCTGCCGCCAGCCGATATTTTCAGCAACCCAGCCGCCACCGATGTAGGCGATCATTATTCCGAAAGAGATGCCAAGCGTAAAAATCCCCATCGCCGTCGCGCGTTTTTCAGGCGGGTAGTAGTCGGCAATCATTGAATGGGCGGGTGGCGAAAATCCGGCTTCACCCACGCCGACACCGATGCGCGCGAGCGTAAGTTGAAAAACGTTCGCTGCCACCCCGGACAAGGCCGTCATCGCACTCCATACTGTCAACGCAATTGCGATGAGACTGCAAGTATTGCGATCGGCACGCCGAGTGTTGCGTAGAACAGTGCAAAAGCGGGGCCTGCCAAAAATCCCAGGACCCAGTCGTTAACGCCGAATTCTACCTTGATGGCGGGCAAGAGAATTGCCAGTATTTGACGATCAATGAAATTGAACGTATAGGCAATCGTGAGCATGGCAAGCGCGTATCTCTGCGTCTTCTTGCTAATCTGACTGTTTGTGCTCTCGGACAACAGGATTCACCTATTCGTGTTGCGCTATCTGGTTGCCAATCCTCGTATCAGGGGAGGACGGTTTTGAATATGAAAAAGAACAAAATTGACAAGAATGCACCGGCTGGAATTGTAACAACCCAGGATACAAATATTCGCCCAACGACGCGCAAATCGATTGCCTCGATTCCGCGATGCCAACACCGAGAATCGCGCCCACCAGAGTTTGAGTCGTTGAGATGGGTATACCAGTGCCGGACGCTATTACAATAGTCGATGCGGCCGCAAGCTCTGCAGCAAAGCCGCGACTGGGTGTCAACTGCGTGATCTTCTCACCGACGGTCGCGATTACTTTGGCGCCATAGGTCGCAAGTCCGACAACAATGCCGGCGCCACCAATGACTAACACCCAGATAGGCAGAGCCGATTCCGCACCAACGATGCCCGTCTGCGCAACACTGATGACTGCTGCCAGCGGACCGATCGCATTGGCAACGTCGTTGGATCCGTGCGCGAAAGCCATGGCACAAGCGGTAATCACCATGAGTACGCCGAACACACGTTCTACCGTATAAAAATGTTGTTTTTTCTCGGCTTTCGGGTCGGGTTTGATGCGTCGAATCGCTACCATGCCAATCAATGCAACGACAACGGCGATTCCCGTTGCAAGCATATAACTCGATTGCAGGTCCAGATCGAGGCCGACATGTTTCAGGCCTTTCAGGATCGTGACCAGGGTCATCGTAAATGCCGCAAAAAATATGTAAATCGGCACGTATCGTTTGGCCTGGGCGAGCGGATCTTCGTGGCTCAGGATCAGTCGCTGCACGCTCATATATATGAGAAATGCGATGAAGCCAGCGACCACGGGCGAGACTACCCAACTCATGACGATGGTTCCGACAGCCTCCCATTGAACCGCATCAATGCCGATACCGACTGCAGCGAAACCAACGATCGCACCAACAATCGAATGTGTTGTTGAAACGGGCCAACCTTTCCTTGAGGCAATGAGTAACCATGTGCCTGCGGCGAGCAGCGACGCAAGCATGCCGTAGATGAGAAGTTCCGGGGAGTCGCCCAGCAAACTGACATCAACAATACCTTTGCGAATTGTCGATGTGACTGCGCCGCCAGCAAGAACCGCTCCCAGAAATTCAAACACAGCGGCGACCAGTATAGCCTGCTTAATCGTTAAGGCCCGGGATCCAACCGAGGTCGCCATCGCGTTTGCGACGTCGTTGGCGCCGATGCCCCAGGCCATAAAAATCCCGAACAAAGCCGCCAGGCCAATATAAATATACTGTGCCTCCATTAAAGCGTTCCTGCATTTTTATTGTTGAGGTTCAATGAGAAAGCAGTAGTTCCAGCCGACGTCCGACACGTTCCGCCATATCGGCGATTTCACCAGTCAGTTCGATGACCTTATAGAGAAACATGATGTCAACGGGGTTGAGGTCCTTCTCAAGGCCAAAGAGCGATAAGCGCAGTGCGGCCTGCCGATCGTCTGTGTCTGTTTCAATCTGATCGAGTTCTTCAACCAGAGACACCACCAGGGTAACTTCTGCACCACGGAATCCGCTGGTAAAAAGTTCATTCAGTTCGCGGACACTCTTGCGGGCTTGTTTTGCGGCATCGATATTTCTGCGCACGAATTCAAGAAACTCGTCGGCTATAGATGGTGGTATGACCATCTTTCGCCCTAATACGATTCCTGACACATCCTTGGTGCGATTGGCCATCTTGTCCTGAACCAGCAGAAGCTCAAGCAAGTCCTCCCGGGGAACGGGCATGAAAAGACTCTTTGGCAGGCCCAGCCGGATTTGTTTCTTCAAGTCGTCGGCTTCGTGTTCCAGACTTGTAATTCGGTCACGCGACTTTGATGCTTTGGCCCAATTTTCCGCAATCGCAGCGACAAAAAATCCGTCCAGCTCACGGGTGCACTTGTACGCAATGTGCACATGCTTTTCGAGCGGCACTACGGGTGACGAACCAAATATATTTGCGAGCATATTTCCCATCTCTCTGACCTCTCTGCCGGGGTCCCGACACGCCACTTTTGCGCTGACTCCCGGCCAGACACGGGTCGTTTCCGGCGGCATACTAACACAGTGCAGTTTGGCAATATCAGGATTTGGACCTCATGCTAAAGTAGACTGTCACCGCAGTATTGAATGCGACGAAACGGAAGGACAAATTGTGGCTTATTGGCTCATGAAGTCAGAACCCGATGCCTACAGCATCGACGATCTCGAACGTGACGGCACCGAACCCTGGGACGGAATTCGCAACTACCAGGCACGCAATATGATGCGTGACGATATGCGGATGGGCGATAAAGTATTTTTTTATCACTCCAGCTGCAAAGAGCCCGCCGTGGTTGGAATCGCCCAGGTTGCGAGTGGTCCTTATCCGGATCCCACGCAATTCGATAAGCGATCCAGGTATTTCGATGAAAAGAGCAACGGCGATGACCCGCGCTGGATTCTCGTGGACATCGCATTTATCCGCAAAACCAAGCGGCCAATTACACTAAAAGAACTCAAAGTACACCCTGCGCTGATCGATTTCAGACTCAATAAGCGCGGCAACCGACTGTCGATATTTCCGGTCGACGAAGATCACTGGAATGTCGTTATCGATCTGGAGTAGGTCTATACTCAAGGCACTCTAATAAGAAGCCGGCACGAACCGGCGGGGAGTTCTAATGAAGACATCTCCTTTTATCGCAACGATGCTGCTGTTCCTCTTGCTGACACTGGCGAGCTGCTCCAGCGACGAGGCAGCGTCGTCCACGTCCCCATCAAGCAATGCGCTTGCCGATGACAATGCCGCAAGAGACGAGTTGGCAGCAAGAGCGGGCGCGCCGCTGTTTGATGGTATGGGCGGCCATCAGCATGAAATCACCACCAGTGATCCTGATGCTATTTCAACCAGGGTTTGATCATTGATTTTGCGTTTAACCACGCGGAATCTGCACGCTCATTCAAAGCCGCACAAACGCTCGATCCGGAATGTGCGATGTGTTACTGGGGCGAAGCACTGGCTTTGGGACCAAACATCAATGTAACGAGCAATGGCAAAGTCGTCATGAGTGACGACGCGAGAACAGGCGCATATGCGACGATTCAAAAAGCGCTTGCTTTGCGGGGCAATGTGAGTGAAG
>QIHS01000190.1 GCA_003229095.1 Woeseia sp.
CAGTAATAGAAAATGCAGCTGAATCTCAGTCGGACTATCTCCGCCGGCTGAATCCGGCCCAAAGACAGGCCGCAACTTATGGGCGCAGGACTGCCGATGGCGGCTTCCAGGCCGGCCCATTGCTGGTCATTGCCGGGGCAGGCACCGGCAAAACCATGACGCTCGCACATCGTGTGGCGCACCTCATTATTCAAGGCGTTAACCCGGAAAGAATACTGCTGCTGACGTTTACCCGTCGTGCTGCACAGGAAATGTCGCGAAGGGTCGATACGATTGTGCGCCAGACTCTGCGAGGTGAAAACGATCCACCGGCCACGCGCAGTGTCCTTGCCTGGTCGGGCACATTCCATTCGATTGCCAACAGGCTGTTGCGTCGCTATGCGCACAATCTGGATCTTGATCCTGGGTTTTCAGTGCTCGACCGGGGTGATGCCGCTGATTTGATGGACGTTGTCCGCCATGAACTCAAGCTGTCACGCAAATCGCGACGATTCCCGAAAAAGGAATCCTGCCTCGCCATCTATTCCCGCTGTGTGAATTCCGGCCAGCCATTGAACGAGGCATTGCAGCAGACCTTTCCCTGGTGCGCCGACTGGGAACACGAACTCAAAACACTGTTTCGCGGCTACGTTGAGCAAAAACAAAAATGCCAGGTACTCGACTACGACGATCTGTTGCTCTACTGGAGTCACCTGGTGGCCGATGACGAATTTGCAGCAGAATTGGGTGCCTGGTTCGATCATATTCTTATTGATGAATACCAGGACACCAACATACTGCAGTCGAACATTCTCAATGCAATCAGGCCCGGCGGTGAGGGCGTTACGGTCGTCGGTGACGACGCCCAGTCGATCTACTCTTTTCGTGCAGCCGAAGTCGAGAATATCCTGAATTTTCCTGACCAATATATGCCATCCGCCAGAATTGTCACCCTCGAACAAAACTATCGTTCGACCCAGTCGATTCTCGACAGCGCAAATTGCCTGATCGCGGAAAGTGCCCGGCAATACAAGAAAAACCTGTTCTCTGAGAAAAAGGGTGGTGGCAAGCCGCGCTATGTCACTGTCGAAGACGGCGACGCAGAGGCAGAGTTTGTTGTTGAGTCGGTTCTGGCGTGTCGCGAAGAAGGCATGCAATTAAAGCACCAGGCCGTTCTGTTTCGTGGTTCGCATCATAGCGACCGGCTCGAGCTTGAACTTGTACGGCGAAACATTCCCTATGTGAAATATGGCGGTTTGAAGTTCCTTGAGGCCGGGCACGTGAAAGATATGTTGTCCATCCTTAAATGGGGCGACAATCCACGCAACCAGGTCGCTGCATTTCGGGTGTTGAAGCTGTTGCCGGGCATGGGGCCCGCCTATGCTGCAAGATGTTTTGAATTCTTAAGTGCGAATGATCACGCGTTTGGTTCTCTGCAGCATTTCTCACCACCGGCGGCGACACGCGCTGACTGGCCGGCGTTCTGCACATTGATGTCATCCCTGTCGTCGATTGAACATGAAGATCACGCCTGGCAAGCAGGCTTGGGCGAGACTCGAAAATGGTATCAACCACATCTTGAACGTCTATACGAAAGTCTCGAAACTCGCGAAGCCGATCTTGAGCAGTTGCAGCAGATTTCAGGGAAGTATCCAACACGCGAGCGATTTCTGACCGAGTTAACCCTGGATCCTCCCGCCGCATCAGGCGATTTGGCGGGCGCGCCACATCTCGACGAAGATTACTTGATTCTTTCAACCGTACACTCAGCCAAAGGCCAGGAATGGGATGCTGTTTTTGTTTTGAATTTTTCCGATGGGAATTTCCCGTCCGAATTTTCCACTGGCAAAGCAGAATTGATTGAAGAGGAACGCAGGCTTTTATATGTGGCGATGACCCGCGCGAAACAGTCACTTACGCTGATCGCACCTTTGCGTTATCACGTGACACAACAACGCCGTGACGGTGACAAACATGTTTACGGCGCGCGCAGTCGTTTCATGACAGAAAAATTGATGGCAACGATGGAAAAAGCATTTCACGGTCGGCCTGAGGCTGACACCCGATTCATGCCGCGTTCCAACAAAAGACTCGACGTTGCCGGACGCCTGAAGGAAATGTGGTGAGCTGTCAGCTCCAGGCGCCGATAATCGTGCCCATCAACGCGTAAAGAACGACATAGTAGCCGGCGTTGATCAGAAACAAGCGAAGCGAACGCTGTTCGAATAAGTAAGTCACGCCGTAGGCCGTCGCGACCCAGAACAGACCAATCCACAGGCCGGTGTGCAGCCCGGCTTGCCAGCTGCTGCCCATGCCGAGGAGGGCCGACATTGCGACGGCAGCGATGAGTTGCAAAACAATCGTGCCACCAAAAGTTTTGAACATGTTGCTGTTCTTAATGGCTTCTTCAGTCAGGCCAACTTCCTGTAGCCATGCGTTCCCAAACAGTGCCTTGGAGTACCAAAGCCCACCAAGCAGGAAGGCCACGACAGTCGCGGCTAAAACGGCAAGCCAGTTCACTTCAGACAGGATTTGGGCAAGATGCATCTCGCACTCCTTGTTCTTATTGGAGGGCGCAGTCTAGCAGGAATTAAAACGGTGTCGGTGGTAACTCTGTAACTTGTTGTTTTCTTTGCTGAGATAGATTGTCTAAAGAACGAACAGCGTTGGGGTACAGAGTTACTATCGGTGTCGCCTTTCGTCCACCAGGTTGATAAAAGCAGTTTTCGGTTAGCGTGCCTGCTGTGGTCGTAGCGCAACGCCGCTCCTGCGCATCCATGCGCCCGCGGCATACCGTCCGTCCTGGACATAACGCCGCTCACGCACATCCCTGTGCTCCGCGGCATGTGCTCCGCGGCACTAATCCACAAATCGCCGTTTTCAATTGTCGTGCCTGCTGCAGCTCTAGCGCAGCGCCGCTCCTGCGCATCCATGCGCCCGCGGCATACCGTCCGTCCTGGACATAAAAAAACGGTGGCCGAGGCCACCGTTTAAAGTTACGAAACAAAACCTTTGGGAGATTCAATTGTTTCGTATGCCACCCTGGCATGAGGGTAAGCTCACGCCAGTCAACAACTTGTGCCCGAATCTGCAGGACTTAATAGTTCGATGCCCCAAAGCGGCTGAAAGTTGCAAAGATATCGGCATAAGCAGCCCGGATATGCCAAAAAGTAGGTTACTTTTGTAACCACCGTGGCAGGTGGCCGTATAATCCCTCAATACTTATAAGGAGCCGCTGGATGAGTGCTGTAGCAGACAATCTGTCAATCAGAGAGCAAGTCGGAGAAGAAGAATGGGAACTGCGCGTCAATCTCGCCGCCTGTTACCGGCTCATTGCGATGTATGGCTGGGATGACCTGATCTTCACCCACATTTCGGCGCGCGTTCCGGGCTCTGAAGATCAATTTCTGATCAATGCCTATGGGTTGATGTTCGAAGAGATGACGGCAAGCAACCTGCAGAAAGTCAACCTGGCGGGCGAAAATGTCATGGAGTCGTCGCACATCGTGAACCCGGCTGGTTTTGTTATTCATAGTGCCGTTCACGCGGCACGCCACGACGCGGCCTGTGTGCTGCATACACACACCAGAGCAGGTGTCGCCGTGTCAGCACAGACTGATGGCCTGTTGCCGATATCTCAAATCTCGCTCTTGCCGGTGGCGTCACTTGCTTATCACGACTACGAGGGCATCGCCCTTAACGATGAAGAAAAACCACGGCTGGTCGCGGACCTCGGCGACAAGAATTTCCTGATTCTCAGAAACCACGGTTTGCTCACTGTCGGCTCATCGATTCCCGATGCGTTCCTGTTCATGTACGCGCTGGAAACCGCCTGCCAGATTCAGCTTGCTGCGCAGTCTGGTGGCGGGTCGTTAACAGAGGTCAATCCCGCCATCGTCGCAGGTATACGCGCGCAGGTAGAAGCGGTGACCAAGGGCATGGGCGGCGAACTGGCGTGGCCTGGTTTGCTGAGAAAACTGGATCGTCGTGACACCTCGTATCGGGACTAGCTGAAAGCCGCGCTAACTTGAGAAACGCCACTGCCGCGATTCGATTGCACGCTCCTATCTATAACGCCAGAAACATCTTGTAGGCGGGATTATCGCTCTCCTCGAAATGCGTGTAGCCCAACTTCGCGAGGTGTGATTCCAGTTGCTCCGATTCATTTTCGGGCACCTGTATGCCGGCGAGAACCCGACCGTAGTCCGAACCGTGATTGCGATAGTGGAACAGGCTGATATTCCAGTCCGTGCCAATGGCCTTGAGAAAATCGAGCAACGCGCCGGGCCGCTCCGGAAACTCGAAACGGAACAGCCTTTCGT
>QIHS01000315.1 GCA_003229095.1 Woeseia sp.
ACGTTGTCGAACAGGTTTTCGACATTGAAGGCCATGATGGCGATAGTGGAGATGGTGGTCGGTTGAAGATCAGTCGTGCCACAGCCAACAGGACTAAGGAAAATAAGACCAATAAGGCGCGCCCGGGTTCGCCACATTACGCATATCCTTTGATCATTGGTTGCTGTTCCCGCCGATGGAAACGTTTACAAAAATAAAAAAAGGCCCGACGATCTCTCGCCGGGCCTTTGATTTACAAATGACTCTGTATTCAACAAATCAACAAGTTAGTTCCAGTTCTTTCTGAACGTGATGCCCCAGATCCTGGGCTCATTGTCAAAGCCGGTGTTGTTGTTGAAATCGATAGCGCCTTTCAGGTTTTCTTCATCGGTGATGTTGCGGCCGAAGATCGACAATTCCCACTCGTTGTCGCCGTGGATGTAGCCGGCCCGCAGCCCGCCTTCAAAATTGCCGTTTGAGAAAGACTCTGCTGATTCGTACAGGAAGAAGTTCGTCTTTCCCTGGCGCGCCCAGTCGGTGAAGAAGAAGACCTCACCTGAATCCGTTGTAACGTTGTAACGAGCGGTCAGGTTAAACGTGCTGTCTGGTGCGCCCGGGAACGGGTTGCCGTTTACGAAGGCGTTGCCGTTTCCATCAAGCACGTTAAGTGGTGTGCACTGTCCGGATCCGCAAGGTGGAACGACAAGTCCGGAATCCCGGATTTCCGTATCGATAATGCTGAAGCCGGCTGTCAAGATGAAATTTTCCGAAATCAACAGTTCGGCATCAATATCGAAGCCGGTACCTGTGCCTTGTTCTGCATTGATCAGCTGCACCAGGTTTCCTGTGCCACCAATCGCCGTCAATTGCATGTCATCGACTACATAGTGAAACACCGCGCCGTTGAGGCGCATGAGGTTGTCAACCAGCGTCATCTTAAAGCCGACCTCATAAGACAAGATCGTTTCAGCGTCAGCGATCGACGGTGCGCCAAAGAAAGCAACGTCACGGCCCTGTATTGACGGAGCGCGAAAACCGTTGGCAATGCGTCCGTACACGTTGACGTTGTCGTTCAAATCAAACAACAGGCTGAGATCAAAGCTGGTTTGTTCGGCATCCACGGAGACGTCTGCCGTTGGCAGCGGTGGGTTGCTTGCCGTCAGATCTTTTTCGTCGTCGGTAAAGCGCATGCCGCCGACGACGGTCATCCTGTCAGTCAACGGCAAGCTCACCTGACCGAACAGCGCCCAGGTCGTGTTGGTGTGCGTCAGCCGCGATTCACCCACGAAGAACGGGTTGGTAAATACGGTGAAGTCGGAATCGAAGTAGAAGAAACCGGCCTGCCAGAGGAAGCCATCGTTGCCTTCACCGGCGAGCCTGATTTCCTGAGTGAATTGCTCAAGATCTTCAATGCCGTCTGCGGTGCGTGAGGGGAATGGAATGAATCCGGGGCCGAAAACGAGATTGCCACCGTCGATATCGCCTTCACTGCGATTATCCAGTGTTTCGATTGCCGAAATCGAGGTAAGCGTTACGCCATTGCCGAGCGTCAGGTCAACCTTCAGCGATCCGCCGTAGGCCTGAGCTTCCTGTGGGTTATTGTCGCCCTCGTCAAAGAACACCTGATCTCGGTCGAAGTTGCGATTGAACTCGTTGCTGCCGGTATTCAATACATTGGCTCGGAATATAGATGCTGTACCGTCAAAGTCGCGACCGTGCACATTGATGAGCACGCTCAGGTCTTCTGAGGGTTCCAGCAGGAGCTGGCCGCGCCAGGCCAGCTCACTAAAGCCACCTAATGCGTCATTTTCACCGGTGAAGCCGTTGTCAATCCAGTCATCCCGGTTCTGGTTCAGAACAGAAAACCTGCCCATTATCGTGCCCGCATCGTTCAATGCACCGCCAATGGCACCTTCCAGATTCAGGGTGCCCAGCGAACCAATGGTGGCAAGTCCGTAACCACCCAGCTCTGCCGTCGGCTTGCGGCTGTCAAACTTGACGATGCCCGCCGGCGTATTGCGGCCGAACAAAGAGCCTTGCGGACCACGCAATACTTCAACGCGCTCGACATCAAAGATTGGAAAGCTCTTCAGGATGACATTTTCCTGCACGACATCATCAAAGATGACTGACACGGACTGCGATGCAGCCAGGTCAAAATCGGTGTTTCCCAGTCCGCGCATGTAAAAACGCGGCGCAATACGGCCGTTTGATGACTCCGCATAAAGACCCGGTAATCGAGTTGCGAGCGCGAGGATGGTCTCACCACCTTCAAACAAAGCGGTAAGTCGCTCACCGCCCATCGTCGTGACCGAAATTGGCACTTCCTGCATATTCTCTTCGCGACGCTGTGCCGTCACGATTATTTCTTCAAGCTCCAGGCCCTGTGCAAGTACGGTGCCGCTGGTAAAAGGCAGGGCACCCATCGCAATCGTCGCGACTGCTGCTGCAAGGCACAGACGTGATAATTTGTTTGTTGTTGGATTCGAACCACGCATTACATATCTCCCTAAATCTGAGGCCGCAGTATACCGCTGTTCTGTCTCATTTTGACCCCTTTTTCGGAGAAGAATTTGCAACTGTTCGGGAGTTCAGGTTGTGGTAAATCACCCACAAAATTGCGATTTCAGGCGCTCTCCAGCGACTCGTAGGTATCTTTCGTGAAGCGCGGCAAACAAATGCACTCAAATATAAGGTCGCGTGTGCCGGTATTTTCGATTCGCTGCGAAATTCCGGCAGGAATCAGGACAAAATCTCCGCTTTTGACAGCAACCCAGGGTTTGCCGTCGATTTCCATTCGCCCATCACCACTGCGCATGACATAACATTCGTCAACATGACATAACATTCGTCAACTGACAGTTTGTGTAACTCGGTCGTTACGCCGGGTTCCACGCGGGTTTGCGCCAGTGAGAATTCCGGCGCCTCGTCATCGTTGACCAGCTCGCGAATATGGCATCGTTCCCGGGTCTGGAATTCTCTTGTATCGGCACTCTTTATTATCGCGTTGTCCATTTTCGTTTCCGTTTGCACACGACAGAGGCGACAATATCAACGACACCCTGGACGAAGGCAAGCAGGAATGAAGCAGATCAGCAACGAATCAC
>QIHS01000228.1 GCA_003229095.1 Woeseia sp.
TCCTCGATGATGAGGCTGCCGCATATTGCTGCACCGGTCGAAGCGGCCTTGTCTCTCATCCACGAGATCGAAGGGCCGTCCATGGGTTCCGCGAGCTGCGCGGCTTCCATGGAAAAGCCAGTGGTAAACATCTCCGGTAGTACGATCAAATCACCAGAATTATCCAGTGCGTCGATCGCAGAGTCGAAGTCTGCGCGATTTCGTTCGGCATCATGCCAGTGCAGGTTTGCCTGCAATATTAGGCATAGTTTCGCGGCAGCTTCTTCAAGCGTATCGTTGTCTTTGGCAAAACAGAATCGCAGTCTACGGTCAAGTGATGGCTGATCGCAAAAAACGGAGACAGGAATTGAAGCAACGCCAATTTCCCGGGTCAGTCGTTTTGCGTAATCAACGTCGTGTTCGTCTGTGATGCCAGAATAGTCGAGAATCTGAAAAAATGTTCCTTTCGCGGGGCGAAGGCTAAAACGTGAGTCTTTTAACAGCTCACAAAAGTGATCGCGTTTTTTTTCGTAGAACAAAGGCAATTCTGCATAGTGTTCCGGTGCCTGGCGCATGAAGTCGCCGATGGCATATTGAATAGGGGATACAACCGCATAACAAACCCATTGATGAATCTTGCGAAACTCTACGGTGAGTTTTGCCGGGGCAATGCAGTAGCCGACCTTCCAGCCAGTCGCGTGGTAGGTTTTGCCGAACGAAGAAACGATAAAAGATCTGGCCCAGAGTTCGTCATGCCTGAGAAGACTCATGTGTTGTGCGCCATCGAAAATAATGTGTTCGTAAACCTCGTCTGACAGCAAGTAAATATTGGTATCGCGAACGATTTCCGCCAGCGTATCGAGATCGCCGGGCGCAAGAATAACCCCGGTGGGGTTATGCGGGAAGTTGAGAACGATCAGTCTCGTGTGTGCATTGATCGAAGACCGCAGGCGCTCCCAGTCGATATGCAGCTCGGCTTCGTCTTCGCTCCTGATGAGTGGAACGTGTATGGTTTTTCCGCCTGCGAGCGAAACAGAAGGCCCGTAGGAGTCGTATGCCGGGTCAAATACAATGACCTCGTCGCCAGCGTGAACTGTCGCCTGGATTGCGCTAAACAATCCCTCTGTGGCGCCGTCGCAAACCGTGATTTCGTGGTTGGCATCGACTTTGCGGCCATACAACATCTGCACTTTGTCTGCGATAGCTTCCCGTAAAGACGGCACGCCGATCATCGGCGCATATTGATTGCCGTCGTTGTTCAGGTAGTGCGTGATCAGGTCGAGCAACGCCTGATCAGGATTGAAACTTGGGAAGCCTTGCGACAGGTTGATTGCTCCGAACTCATGCGCCAGCGCACTCATTGTCGCGAAGATGGTTGTCCCGGTGGCCGGTAATTTGCTGTTCATTTGAACGTCTTTCATATTCAAACTAGATTGACTCAGGAACCTGCCAGCCGTCGGGCATCGGGCCCTGATCCACAATCACCTCGCGATGGTGGCTCCACGTTATCTGGATTGCCTCTGTTGTGCCAATGCCCGCCCCGCGAGGATCGCCGCCGGGTCCGAACCAGTGGTTCTGCGGTGCCCCGGTGGTGCGTGCCCGAATGCCGCAGTACGTCGTGCCATTGACGGTCGCGCCGAGTACCGCATTCTGGAAGCCGATGTCCTTACTGACGATCGCAGCAGTCAGATGGTGCGACATGCGCTCAAGGATATCGAGCACGATGGGGAGTTCATCGTCGTCCCAGGTCACGATGATCTGGAATGGACCGAAAAGCTCAGTCGTGATCAGCTCAAAATGATCTCCGGCAACGGCGGCGATGGGTACTTTGATCGCAGTCGGTTCCATCGCCCCGTAGCAGTCGGGAATCGAATGGCCTTCCAGCGGCTTGCCGCCAAACAGGAGTTCTGCTCCAGGCACTGCGAGGACTGCGTCAATGTGTGCACTGATTTGCGTATTTGTCCAGGTCAGGACCGGTCCCAGTGTCAGATTATCCAGGCTACGTCTTGCTGCAAGCGTTTTGAGTTTTGGCAACAAGCCATCAGTCCAGTTTTGGTGAGAAAGAACAATACTTTGGGCAGAACATTTTTGTCCTGCCGCGTTGTAAGCATCCTCATCGCACTGCCAGGCGACGTAGTCCAGCCATTCCGGGTGGAAGTCCGGGCCAATGACCTTCCAGTCGAAACCGGCGTCTTCGATTCTTACTGCGCCGTTCATCACGCTGGACAAATGCTCGGCAACGCCGCTCGAGCCGGTAAACTGGATCAGGCGTATGTCATCTCTTGCGGACTCGATCAACTCACCCATAACGGTGCCGCGACAGTGAATCATGTCCAGATCGTCTTTCTTCAGTCCTGCGTACACGAGCAGGCGCACGAATTGTTCCAGTACGACGCTGACTTTGGTCTCTGGTTTGATCAGCGGGCGGTTGCCCATCGCCAGCGCGCCAACTAACTGCAACGCGGGTATTTCCAGCGGAAAATTGAACGGCGCGATGATGACGACCGCACCGTAGGGCCAGCGGTAGCCGCGTGATTCCTGGCCTGAGTGATTGCCAGGATTGGAAAAACCGCGCGCAAGAAAGCGAACGCCGTCACCGGCAAGGTTTTCGAGAAAGATTCTCGTAACGACGACTTCAGTGAGGCTTTGATTCCAGCTCTTGGGCATGACGCGCTGGCTCAACTTGGTAAAATAGTCGCGAATCTCCGGTTCGGCCAGCAGGGCTGCCGCCCTCGCACAAATCTCGCCCAGGTAAACATAGCGGTCCGGATTCTTCAGGGGGTTGTGCATGCCGGATTTGGGACAGCTACGCAGGCCTGCAACGAATGGCGCATGGTTGCGCGTATCCGGCACCTTGAGGAAAGTATCGCCAGTCATCGGGTCGATGATGTCGTCAACGTCACCTTCAGCACCAAGCCATTCGCCGCCAACAAGGTTTTGCAAAATGCCGGGATGGGT
>QIHS01000139.1 GCA_003229095.1 Woeseia sp.
GGTATGACGTTTGGCTGGTTCGTCTATTCCAAATTCATCGCAGAAAAAATTTACAAACTCGATCCTGACTTTCGAACACCGGCGCACGAGTTTGAAGATGGCGTCGATTTTCACCCGACTAACAAGTACGTCCTGTGGGGACATCACTTCACGTCCGTAGCGGGTGCGGCGCCAATCGTCGGGCCAGCGATCGCAGTTTACTGGGGCTGGGTGCCCGCGGTTCTCTGGGTCACGATTGGCACGGTCTTTTTTGCCGGCATACATGATTTTGGTGCGCTGTGGGCGAGCTCTCGACACAAGGGCAAGTCTATCGGTGCTTTGTCCGAAGAGGTCATCGGTAGTCGGACGCGTGCGTTATTTATGGTGGTCATTTTTCTTGTGCTGCTGATGGTGAATGCCGTCTTCGGCGTTGTCATCGCCCGCGCATTTGTGAATACGTCCGGTGCAGTGTTTCCGGCCTGGTCCGCAATTTTTGTCGCCTTGATTATCGGCCAGCTGGTGCACCGGAAATTCAATCTGGTCATGCTGAGTGTGTTGGGTGTGATCGCACTCTACGTTTCTGTCTATGTTGGCAGCGTTTTCCCCATCGAGCTTCCCGAGATGATGTTTGGCCTCACGGCAAATGCCAACTGGATCATCATTCTCTTTATATACGCCGCAATCGCTTCAATGTTGCCTGTTTGGGTTTTGTTGCAACCGCGTGACTTTATCAATGGAATGCAGCTATTCGTCGGTCTGATACTGCTCTACGGTGCAGTGTTGCTGTCATTGCCGGACATTTCTGCACCCGCATTCAACACCCGCATAGCGGAGGATGCGCCGTCTCTTATTCCCCTGTTGTTTGTCACGATCGCGTGCGGCGCCATATCCGGGTTTCACGGCATCGTGGCTTCCGGCACCACATCCAAGCAGCTCAACAAGGAAACTGACGCAAGATTCATCGGCTACCTGGGTGCTGTCGGCGAGGGCTCACTGGCTTTGATTACCATCGTTGCTGTCAGCGGCGTGGCACTTGCTGCAACGCCGGAAATCTGGCACAGCATCTATGAAAAGTATGGCTCTGCGGGTGCTGCCACTTTTATACAAGGTGGCGCGCAAATGATCAGTAACGGTTGGGGCCTGCCTTTTAATATCTCGCAGACCCTGCTGGCGACAATGGTGGTGCTGTTTGCGGGCACAACTATGGACTCCGGTGTACGACTGCAGCGCTACATCATTCAGGAGTGGGGCGATATCTAC
This sequence comes from Woeseia sp., assembly GCA_003229095.1. Lineage (GTDB taxonomy): Bacteria > Pseudomonadota > Gammaproteobacteria > Steroidobacterales > Woeseiaceae > SZUA-117. The sequence goes on from QIHS01000139.1 coordinate 1,240, forward strand.
AAAATCCCGCTGCTAAAGAACAGCATTCTGTGACCTGCTGCCTGTTACTGGCTTTCGGTGCCGGTGGCGCCTCAGGGAGTGGGGGCCTGATTATCTGGCCGTTGTTTGGCTCAACGAATCAGATTCTGGCGGGGCTGACCCTGCTGGTCATTACCGTGATGCTGATCAAGCTTGGACGCCCGGCGCGGTATACGATGATTCCGATGATTTTCGTATTGGGTACTTCGTCCTGGGCTGCTCTGATCAAGCTCAAGGAGTTCTATCTCGCGGAGAACTGGTTGTTGTTCACCATTGACATCGTCGTCGTTATCACGACATTTATGGTGATTCTGGAAGCCGCCTCAGTTATTTCGAAGTTTAGAAAAACAGGGGATTCAGCGGCTTAGCGCGGACCATTCATTCTGATATTCCGTTTCTGAAGAACAGGATTCTAACGACACTGCGACCGTGGAATTCCGATTGCGTTGCAGTTCAACGGCTCGTTACGCAATTGACGAACACCTAAACCAAGCGCCCGGGGCATCGATGTGCTGACAAATTTTGACTCGGGGAAGATCGTCTCAATAGCACAAATGTACGCGCAAAAGCGCATCGTAAAGACAGTTCCAGACTGTTGCTGGGCCGCCACTGGCAACATTGCTCCGACCAAAAGGTATCTGATGTTTGTTTAAATCCAAGCAATTGCACGAAAATAGTCGTTTGTATCTAAAAAACCACAAAATGATACGAATGAAACGAAAAAAAAAACCGGCAGAGCTTTATTTTCGGACCTGACAGTGGTTCAATCGTGCATCTTAAGCCGTCGTGTGTCACAGAAGCGCGCGGTCGATAATCTCGACAATTGATGGTATTTGCTATTGGTCGGATCGAGAATTGATGTCTTAAGTCAATTAGGAAATTACATTCACAGTGGGGAGTTAACAGATAATGAAATCTTTAATCAGACCAGTTTGGCTGACGCTTTCGTCCGGCCTTCTGGCGTTCATCGCTTTGCCCGTCGGAGTCGCGGTTGCCCAGGATGGCGCCGAGCAGACGGTCGAAGAAATTGTGACGATCGGTACTCGTCGCCAGGGTCGCACCGCGGTTGATACAGCAGTACCCATCGACGTATTTAACCAGGAAGACCTCGACAGTGTGGCGTCCGACGATCTTATTGACGTCCTCAAAACGCTGGTTCCGTCTTTCACAGTCGGCCGAGAGCCCATCAGTGACGGTGCAAGTTTTGTACGACCGCCGCAACTGCGTGGCCTCGACTCTGATAAGACCCTGGTTCTCGTCAATGGCAAGCGACGGCATCGTGCAGCCCTGGTCCGCTTAGGTGGATTTGGCGCGCATGGCCCTGACCTTTCGACCATTCCGAGCATCTCGCTGAAATCAGTTGAGGTTTTGCGTGATGGTGCGTCTGCACTCTACGGTTCTGACGCCATCGCCGGCGTACTCAACTTCAACCTGAAAGATGCCGCCGAGGGTGGCGAATTACGCATCCAGACGGGTCAGTTTTCTGACGGCGATGAGAGAGGGTATCTGGTCGCGTGGAATCAGGGCTTTGCATTGGGTGAGAACGGTTTCCTTAACATCAGTGCGGAGCTTTCTGATAACGAGCCAACCAGCCGTGGCGGAGAGTATGACATCGGCATCGGGTCCTCTGGTTTGATACCTGCGCAATCGGCGCTGGTTGCAGTTGATACCACCGGCGACGGTGTTGCTGATCGTTTCGGTCCGGACGCGCTTACGGAAGTTTTTGACGGCGCAGGAAATCTCGTTTCGATCTATAACCAAAGCGATGGCATTCCCGATGATATTGACCGTCGTTATGCGGAAAACATTCGCTTTGCGGAAATCAGTGACAATCGGCTGACGCAGATTTGGGGCGAGCCGGAACGTGACGCTATTCGAGCATTTGTTAACGCAGGCTACGAATTGTCAGGTGGCGCTCAAATTTACGGGTTTGCCAACTACTCGGACAGCAACTCGAACGGCAGCTTCTTCCATCGCCGTCCCGGTGTGGCCCAGCTGAATGTGCTGCGTCTTGAGGATGGCAGCCTTTACAATCCGCGTACCCGGTATCCGGGAGGCTTTACGCCGCGTTTTGCAGGCAACGTTGTCGATTTGAGTTTGACCGGTGGTGTTCGTGGCGAATTCAACAACGGCATAAACTATGACTTCAGTGGTCGTTTTGGCGAGAACACGATCAAGTACAACTTGTTCAACACGCTAAACCCTTCTCTTGGGCCCACCTCGGTCACGGACTTTCGTCCGGGTGACCTGGTTTCAAATGAATCGGCTTTCGGTGCTGATTTCTCAACCGAATTTGATTTGGGCTTTTCGAGCGACGTTAACTTTGCGTTCGGTTTTGAGCTGAGAGACGAAGGCTACGACGTTGTTGAGGGCGATGCGCAGTCGTTTGCAGTTGGTCCTTTTGCATCTCAGGATCCGTTTAACTTCAACGTTGATACAGTTGAAGCTTTGGCCTTGGGAGTCGCGCCGGGCTGTTACATTCCGGGTCACGCACCAGGGTTCAACGAGGAAGCTTACGATCCGGACGGCATTCCAGGTAATGGCGACGAGTACACCGGTTGTAATTCAAACGATCCGATCTTCAACGCGGTACCGGTTGGTTCCAACGGATTTCCAGGTTACAGCCCGCAGTTCGCCTCTTCGGTCAACAGAGACAGCTGGGCGGTTTACTTCGATCTGGAAGCCGACATTACCGATAACTTCCTGGCAACTGTTGCCGGTCGCTTCGAGGACTTCTCGGACTTTGGCACCAACTTCAGCTTCCGCGTCGCGGCACGCCTGAACGTTGGTGAGACACTGACGTTGCGTGGTTCTGCAGGCACTGGTTTCCGCGCACCGACACCAGGTCAGATTTCGACCACGAATGTGTCTACGCGAATTGCACCTGACGGAACACCGGTTGCCGAGGGCATCTTCCCTCCGGCGTCTCCGGTCTCAGCTATTTTCGGCGCATCGCCGCTGGAGGATGAGACGTCTACACAGTTCACGGCCGGATTCGCCTGGACGCCGACCGATGCGTGGACCATTACCGCTGACTACTACTTCATTGCGTTAGACGATCGCATCATTCTGTCATCTGACTTTGTAGTCGGACCGGCTGAAGTTGCGGCGCTGACGGCTGCTGGTGTGGCGGGTGCTAATACCATCGCGCAGGTCCGCTTCTTCACAAATGATGTGGATACGGAGACTACCGGTATCGATATAGTGGCGAGCTACGACCTTGAGACGGCTGCTGGCGCCACGACCTTGTCGTTCGCAGGTAACTTCAACAGCACTGATGTGACTCGCAGAACGCCGCAACCTGGCGGATTCTTCCTCAATGACGAAGGTGTCTTTGACAATGAAAACGCTTTGCCAGGTTTCAAAGGTAATATCAATCTGAGGCATGCTTTTCAGAATGACGTTAACTTGAATATTCGTGGTAACTGGTTTGGTGAATACGAGCACTGTAACAATTCACCATGTGTAGGTGCGGATGTTCAGATGGGACCTCGATGTAAGCTGGGATGTCAACGAAACACTCAGCCTGACACTTGGTGGAAACAACGTGACCAACGAATTGCCTGAGCTTGCAAATTTCGAAGCTTGTTGTGGTCGCCAGGTTCGATCTGACACAATTTCAGATTGGCAGGGTCCTTACTACTTCATTCGTGGCACATTCCGATACGATTGATCAGTAGTAGCACTTAATTGGTTTTGCCTGACATCTAAAATCAGGCAACAAAACTGATGAAGAAGCCCCCAC
>QIHS01000382.1 GCA_003229095.1 Woeseia sp.
CCGGCGGCGTCATTCCGGACCTTCGGCATTCTGCGATGACTGGTAGTGCAGAGATTTTTCAGAGTGTCGTGCTGGACGGCACGATGCAGGCCAACGGCATGGCGTCGTTCGCAGAAATTCTGGACGAGGATGACACAGAGGCGATTCGTGCGTTCGTGGTACAACAGGCGAACGCGGCGCCGAACTAATCGCGACGGTGCCGGTGCTAGCTTATTGACTTATTCGTAGGATTGGCGCGGGAACCTGACTATCTTCCGTCACAGGTCGAATAAGTCAATAAGCTAACACCGGCACCATTTCCCTCTAGCGAAGCCTGACTTGTTTGCTCACTGGCGCCAGTATCTGGTGCGGGCTTTGCCAAGGCAAGGATGATCAACACGTCGCACGGCCTTTTGCGAGTGCGTCCGGCGATCAGTGCAGCGTCTTATTGTTAGATGTCAAACGCGACTTTGCCATAGGCCGGGTTCTCTACGTAGGTCGGAAACCGCAACAACAAGCGTTCGATTCTCATATTTCGTAAAGAAAACGCCAAAAGGAAACTTACTCAGAAGTGCACGGTGGGCATTCCGATACACATTGGGAAACTGACCGCGGGACTCCTCTATTCGATCAAGAACGCGAACGAGGTCTTCGAAAAATCGAATTCCCAGCCCCGGGTGTCGAGACTCGTACCAATTCACTGCTTCCAATATGTCTCGGTCCGCGGCCGGCCTAAGCTGGACAGGGATCACGAGAGTCGTTTCTGAATCCGAGCCTTTACGTCTTCCCAAGGAGTTCCGGCATCATCTCCTGCCTCGATTTCATCGAGGCGCTCGTCCAGAATTCGTTTTTGTGCATCTGTGACCGGAATCATGGACGGATCTGCAACCAGACTCTCCCAGAGCGACTCAATGAGCTCCAGTCTTTCTTCAACATTCAAGTTGTCAATTTCAATAGCAGGACGTGACATTGGTGAATATTACCGCGTATCGATTCAATGTGTTGTCGCGAATATACGCGAAATTGTTAAATTAACGTCTAACGTCCTGACTTACTGACGAAAATGTCTGGCCCGGGCCTTGCCAGTGCAAGGGAGCGACGGTGCCATTTCCGAGAATGTACGAAAATGCAGGGTGTGTGACAGATGCGTCCGGCGGCCAGCGCAGCGATTTACGGTGTGGCTTTGAATCAAGGTTGAATCGTTCACTTGGAATAGAGTTATTCTGGCTGCCAACAGTTTTCAGTCGCGCCAATAATTTCGAACGGGATGGGTGTTATCGTAGCCGAAAGATGTTCTCGAACCCTTACACAGTCATATAACGAAAAAGACTCATCAAGAAATGAACGAGCAGCCTCATGGCGTCCGTTTGGCAGACGAATTTTGTAGCGACTCTTACCCAGTGCGTACTCATCTCCAGATTCTGCGCCGTCATACCAAACAAAAGTCACCGTCGCGTCCCAGTACCAATATCGCTTTTCCTTATCGGGTCCGGAAAAGAAGGCCAGATACAACAGGTAAGTGAGCACGATTGTGGCGCTAAAAAAGACGACCAAGCCGAAAGCCTTTTTCCACTCAAGCGCCACGCGGTAACCACTGCAGCAATTTGTCAGATGATTGTTTCCCCACCGCTATAAGTTCTTCAAATGCTGCAATATGTCGGCTCCTGGATCTTCTCCAAGTACGAGATAAAATGCCAATGCTCCAAGTAGACCATGGGCAAGGCCAACGGCCCACAGGTTTGGGAAGCGACGATAGATCGGCGTAAAAAAAAGCCGGCTATCAGCGTCAATGCCACCAGCTCCATTCGCGGAAAATGCGACAGTCCGAATAGCGCCGCAGCTGTTATCGCCAGCCAGATCGGATTTGAGAACGCATTTTCTAAATTTCTTACAATCAGGTTTTGCAGTGCGAATTGTTGAACAACGCCGTAGATCGGATAGAGAAATATCGCGATCCAAAAAGTCGCAGGTAGTGTCATCGTTCCTGAAATCGCTGCAATACCAATGAGAGCGATCGCCCCGATTGCGGCGAATTCCAGGTGTGGCTCCACGGATGAACGAAAGTTGTCGCGACGCATGCCCCAGGTTCGGAGTACACCAGGCGTAGTCCAAACGCGCCACGCCAAATACAAGCCAAACCCCAGTGCAATGCCGACATTAGAAAATCTTGCCGCCGACGCCGACAATAAAAGCTCCGTCGAAACGTGAGTCGCTCCAGCTACGATTACAGCAACCAGTTCCCAATAGCACGGAGAGGTTCCGTAGCTGCTTTTATTCCTGGTATCTGAATGTGTCGGCTGTGCAGAGGTCAATCTTGACCACCCAATGGTTTAGCTCACTGGTGCCAGCATAAGGCATGATTGTTGCGCCGCAGGCCCTGCGGTCGGCATGCCTGATGCGCCCAGGCGGCTGGCGCAGCAATTGTCAGGCAGCACCTGTGCGAATTTCACGATTGAATTTGTCGAAGGGAAATTTCTTCCCCGAGCACCATTTCCGCTATGCGGGTTGTCGATTGATCCAACGTAATTGCAGGCCAACGCCTGCCAGGAAAAGGGCCAACAGGCCCAGGTAGCACCATTTCAGAATCGGATCATCAATGGACGTCAGAATCGGGTTGCCGACCGGCAAGCGCAACAAACCGTCGGTGACTGCAGGAATGAAATGAAAGAGCAGCGTCGCGGAAAAACTGACTGCTTGCACGTGCCGAGACAATTTTCCGAACGGTTTCATTGTTGCCGCTATCGTCCCTACGGCCAACGCCGCCAATGTCAGCACCGCCAAACCATGACCCGGACCAAATGCGCCCTGTTGAAAA
>QIHS01000050.1 GCA_003229095.1 Woeseia sp.
GGCACCGCGTTCTTGTTCACCGTTATATTGGCACTGCCAAGTGCCGCATCGGCGTCTTTGCCAGTCGTTTCCTTGCCGAGCAGACTTAGCAACATCAAATGATTCTCTGTGCCCCCGGACACGATGTCATAACCACGCTCGATGAACGCGTTCGCCATAACCGCCGCGTTCGCAATAACATTGGCCTGGTAGTCTTTGAATTCCGGGCTCATCGCCTCAAGCAGCGCTACCGCTTTAGCGGCGATGACATGCATGAATGGCCCACCCTGGGTTCCGGGGAAAACCAGTGAATTGAATTTCTTCGTCAGATCTTCATTTTTCCTGGCGAGGATCAACCCACCGCGCGGCCCGCTTGTAACGACATCGGCGATCTGTACGGGGTTCGGGTAGTGACCGGTTGCGACCAGTCCGGCAACGTGGGCCATGTCAACCATCAGGTAGGCGCCCACCGAGTCTGCAATGTCGCGAAACCGCTGCCAGTCCACAACTCGCGAGTACGCGGAAAAACCGGCAATAATCAATTTCGGCTGGTGCTCATCCGCCAGGCGCTGCACCTGTTCATAGTCGATCAACCCCGTTTTTGCTTCGACGCCGTACTGGGCTGCGTCAAAAAATTTGCCCGAAAAATTAACTTTGGACCCATGGGTAAGATGCCCGCCATCTGCCAGGCTCATACCCAGTATTCGGTCGCCGGGCGTCAAGAGCGCGAAACAGGCTGCAGCATTCGCTTGTGAACCCGAGTGCGGCTGGACGTTCGCATAGTCCGCGCCGAACAGTTCCATCGCGCGCTCGATGGCAAGCGTTTCCGCAACATCAACAAATTCGCAACCGCCGTAATAGCGCTTGCCGGGATAGCCCTCTGCATATTTATTCGTCAGCACCGATCCCTGCGCTTCCATCACTCGCGGGCTGGCATAGTTTTCCGATGCAATCAGTTCGATGTGCTCTTCCTGGCGCCGGGTTTCATCGACGATTGCACGGTACAAAGCGTTGTCGAATGTCTCAAGCGATGTCGTTTTCGCAAACATGCTGCAGTAGTTCTCCAGAGTGAGTGGCAAAGGCCGAGTCGACCGAATCGACGCTAATGAGCACAAAAAGCTGCGGAATTGTACATGAGGCCGGCATTCGGGCAACCAGCGAGCGGCATTCGCTCAGTCTGATGCGACAAACGCACGCACAACGCTGGTCCATGCTTTTGCAAGATTATCGCGATTATAACCGCCGCCACCCGTGCCGATGATCCGGCCGTCGCAATGTTTGTGCGCAATGCGAACGAGCCCACGGGCTGCGCGGGCATGGGCGTTTTCAGTAAAGCGCAGATGGGTAATAGGATCGCCTTCTAAACTGTCCGCACCACATTGCAAAATGATGAATTCCGGCTTTGAAGCATCGATAAACGCCTCTATCCTGGGCCATGCGGCGTCGAATTCTGCATCCCCCGCACCAGGCAGCAGCGGAATGTTCAGTTTGCTTCCTTTCGCACGTCCTTTGCCGGTTTCATCTGCTGCGCCGGTGCCGGGGTAGAGATAACGACCGTCTTCATGAATATCCGCAAAGATAAGGTCAGGATCATCCTCAAAACCGTAGAAGACACCATCACCGTGATGCGCATCAATATCTACGTAAGCAATGCGGGTCAGCCCATATTTTTTGCGCAGGTATTCCACGGCAACGCCACAATCATTGAACACGCAAAAACCGGCTGCGTGTTCCCGACCGGCATGATGCAACCCGGCGATAGGCACGAACGCATGTTGCGCTTCACCTTCCATTACTGCATCAACAGCAGCCAGTGTCGTGCCCACGACATCAGAAGCAGTCTCGAAAATACCTGTGAACGCCGGCGTGTCACCTGCATCCAGGAATCCCGTACCGAGTGCGGATTTTTTTGACACGAAATTGATGTAGTCGGGAGAGTGAAATAACGCCAGCTCATCAACACTGGCCCGCCGGGGCGCCGCGTAATGAATCGCGTCGCCCAACGCCGCCTCGACAAGCGCCTGCTGAAAAGCCTCGTGGCGATCGGCACCGAAAGGATGGTCATCGCCGAAACCGTAGCTGGCAAGTTCATCGCCCTTGTAAACGTATACTGGCAACTTTCCGTTGTTGTTGTTCACAATGACTAGTGACCCAATTCTGAGACAAGCGCAGCATACCCGATAAATCTCTTTATAATGCGCGCTTCGTTTTCTTATTCCTATACAGAGCAAGCATGGCGCAATACATATTTACAATGAATCGAGTGGCCAAGATGGTGCCGCCGAAGCGATTCATTTTGCGGGACATATCGTTGAGTTTCTTCCCCGGCGCGAAAATTGGCGTGCTGGGGCTCAACGGCTCAGGCAAATCGACTTTGCTGCGCATTATGGCAGGGCTTGACACTGAATTTGACGGCGAAGCTCGCCCGCAACCTGGCATCAAAATCGGCTACTTGCCACAGGAACCGGAACTGGACAACGCAAAGGACGTGCGAGGCAACGTCGAGGACGGCGTAGCCGAAACGAAGGCCCTGCTCGACCGCTTCAATGAAATCAGTATGGCCTTCGCTGAGCCCATGGACGACGCCGAAATGAACTCGCTGCTGGAGGAACAGGGCAAGTTGCAGGATGCAATTGACTCCGCCGGCGCGTGGGAACTGGATCGCAAGCTCGATATCGCGGCAGACGCGCTGCGCTTGCCGCCGTGGGATGCGAGTGTAGAAAAATTATCCGGTGGTGAAAAACGACGGGTAGCGCTTTGCCGCCTCTTAGTCTCCGAGCCGGACATGCTGCTGCTTGATGAGCCGACAAATCACCTTGACGCCGAATCGGTCGCCTGGCTAGAGCGATTTCTTGAAGAGTATCCTGGCACCGTGATCGCGGTTACCCACGATCGATATTTTCTCGACAATGTTGCTGGCTGGATTCTTGAACTGGATCGTGGCCACGGCATTCCCTGGGAAGGAAATTATTCTTCCTGGCTGGAGCAAAAGGAAGACCGACTGCGGCAGGAAGACTCAGGCGAAAAAGCGCGTCAAAAGGCAATGCG
>QIHS01000153.1 GCA_003229095.1 Woeseia sp.
ATCGCGGCGGCTGCTTCCCAGCCGAAGCCGAAGCGCCAGGCAACAACGCCGGTGAGGACCGCCGTTAACAGCTCGACGATTGGATAGCGCAGCGGAATAGCGGTCGCACAGCCAGCGCACTTGCCGCCCAGCACGATATAACTGATCAGCGGGATATTCTGCAGGGCTGTGATCTGGTGTCCGCAAGCGGGACAACGCGAACGCGGCTCCACCAGGTCAAAGCGGCCGGTAGGCAAGTCGATCGCAGGTTCGGCAGCGCTTGCCTCGCATTCAGCGCGCCAGTCACGTTCCATCATGATGGGCAGCCGATGGATCACGACGTTCAGGAAACTGCCGATCAGCAGTGCCAGGACGAACGCACTCGATATAAACAGGAGAGGCGATTCAATTAGCAATGCTTGCATATCATTTTCTCAGTAGCAGAATACTCATTCCTGAAAACAGAAACGGCGTCATGAGACGCCGTTTCATTATCAACTCTCGGCTGCCTGCAAGCCAGCCCTCGATTGGTCTACGCTATATAACTGACCCCAATTTGAAGATAGGCAGGTACATCGCGATGACGAGGCCGCCGACGAGAACGCCGAGAATTGCCATAATCATGGGTTCCAGCAGACTCGACAGGTTGTCCACAGCATTGTCGACATCCTCCTCATAGAAGTCCGCAACTTTCGCAGACATTTCATCGAGGGAACCGGACTCTTCACCAACGGCAATCATTTGAATGACCATGTTGGGGAACAAGTCGGTATTTTCCATCGCTTGTTGCAGTCGTTGACCGGTTGCGACTTCGTCTTTCATCTGCAGTACGCCTACCTCGAACACGATATTGCCGGTTGCGCCCGCTACAGAGTCCAGAGCCTCAACTAACGGTACACCCGCCGAGAACATCGTGGAAAGCGTCCGTGCGTAGCGCGCGATCGCCGCTTTTTCCATGATCGGCCCGATCACGGGTGCTTTGAGGATCATACGATCCAGGAAATGCCGCATTGGCCGCGAACGTTTCTTGAAATAGGAGAAGGCATAAATCGCACCGCCGGCGATACCCGCCAGGATCCAGCCCTGACTGCGCACAAACTGGGATAGGTCGACGATCATGCGCGTAAACGCAGGCAGGTCAGCGCCGAATCCCTTGAACAGGTCCTCGAAAGCGGGAATGACGAAGACGAGTAGAATGATCGTGACGACGAAGGCAACGACCAGCACTGCCAAAGGATAGGTCAGAGCCTTCTTGATTTTCTTCTTGATGGCCTCGGTCTTTTCCTTGTACGTTGCGACCTTCTCCAGCAAGGTTTCCAGTGCACCAGCCTGCTCGCCAGCCTCGACCAGGTTGACGAACAAATCGTCGAAGTAGAGCGGGTGTTTGGCCAGCGCCTCAGCGAGCGCGCTGCCGCCTTCCACGTCAGTCTTGATCGCGAGGATCAGCTTCTGCATGGAGGCATTCTCATGCCCGGCACCGACAATCTCAAATGCCTGTACCAAGGGAATTCCGGCAGCCAACATGGTGGCAAGCTGACGACTGAAAATCGCAATATCACTCGTCGTAATCTTGGCGGTGCCTTTGAAAAGGCCGGCGCTTTGTTTCTTGATTCTGTTGGGAACAACCCCTCGGCGCCGCAATTCAGCACGCACGGCGGCTTCGTCTGACGCCATGCTCTTGCCTTTGATCCGATTGCCCTTGCGATCAGTGCCTTCCCAATGGAACGGCGTGGTACCTAAAGTTGCTGTTTGTGCCATCGTAATTCTCTTCTGTTAGCCGAGCAAAATTTACTCAATGGTGACCCTGTTGATTTCCACCAGGCTGGTCACTCCGTCTTTGACTTTATTTAGACCAGCGCGTCGTAAATCGACGACCCCCTCAGTTACGGCCTGGTCGGCAATCTGCATGGCATTGCCGCCCTCCATTATTATTCTTCCCATTGTCTCCGAGACTTCCATGACCTGGAAGATACCCACTCGACCCTTATAGCCGTCATTACACAATTTGCAGCCGATTGCGCCAAAAATCGCCATCCCGTCGTCGATTTCGTTCGCAGAAAAACCTTCTTTCTCCAGCGCTTCGCGTGGAATGTCCTGGACTTCTTTGCAGTTGTCGCACAATTTTCGTGCCAGTCGCTGTGCGATGATCAGGCTCACAGAGGTTGCTATTGCATAGGGTTTTACGCCCATATCCACCAATCGGGTCAGGGTTCTCGGAGCATCGTTCGTATGCAGCGTCGAGAGCACAAGGTGACCGGTCTGGGCCGCCTTGATCGCAATCTCGGCGGTCTCCAGGTCTCGAATCTCACCGACCATGATGACGTCGGGATCCTGGCGAAGAAACGCTTTCAGCGCGGCAGCAAATGTCAGTCCGACTTTTGGATTGACATTGACCTGGTTAATGCCCGGCAGGTTGATTTCAGCCGGATCCTCGGCCGTTGATATATTGCGGTGGTCTGTATTGAGGATGTTTAGCCCGGTATACAACGAAACCGTCTTGCCTGAGCCCGTAGGCCCGGTCACCAGGATCATGCCGTAAGGCTTGTCCAGGTGCTTCTGATACATGTTCTTTTGAAATTCGTCGTAGCCCAGCGCATCGATGCCCAGCTTTGCGCTGGACGGATCGAGAATTCGCAATACGATTTTCTCGCCAAACAGCGTCGGGCAGGTATTGACACGAAAATCGATTGCGCGATTCTTCGACAGGCGCATCTTGATGCGGCCATCCTGCGGCACGCGCCGCTCGGCAATGTCCATGCGCGACATCACTTTCAGGCGAGCACAGACTTTATTGGCCAGCGCGACCGCGACCTCCGACAGAACACCATCCAGTCGGGTTCTGACGCGAAATATTTTTTCGTAGGGCTCAAAATGTATGTCTGAAGCGCCCCGCTTGATTGCATCCAGAAGTATCTTATTGACGAAACGTACGACCGGCGCATCTTCGATGTCATCTTTGGTGACCCCGTGGTCTTCTTCTTCCACGCCGCCGACGTCGAGGTTTTCGAGGTCGAGATCATCGTCATCGAGAGAAGACATGGTGGTATCGACCGCCTCCAGCGCTTTCGCAATGCGCTCCTGGAGTTTGGCCTCTTCCACGACGACGGGATCGATGCGTAAGCTGGTCTGAAACTTAACGTCATCGATGGCTTGCAGATTG
>QIHS01000371.1 GCA_003229095.1 Woeseia sp.
TACCGTCAACATTGGTCCACTGTGGTTCGTTAGCCTCACCAGAGACCAGTCCGTTGTAGTGTTTGGTCTGAATGCACAGTATGCCGCCGGAAGTAAGAATAGCGTGGTCAATATGGGTGAGCCCGCCATAGGCACCGGGCAAAATGAAGTCTTCGAGGACATCGGCACTGCGACGATTGAGAATTTTTCGAACGCGGCGCTTGCCAAGCTTGCCCGTCACTATTCTGCCAATCTGGGCTGCCGAGGCGCGAAATAACAGCATGAAGAGGAGCGCGCCAGCAGTGGCGAGGATAAACCAGGCAAAACCGTTGTTTGTCAGCTCGGTAACGACAGCGTCGTCCGCAGCGACGGTTCGCGTGGATGCCATCATGGCGATGATGACCAGAGTCGATTGAGAAATGCAGCGAATCATGAGCAGAGACTAGACGGGTGTGGAGGCTGTCGCGTCGAAGCCCGTCACGTTTTTGTCTAACAGGAAACCTGCGTACACAGGACCGTGACGCAGGGAATCCGCATCTGTCTTTCGACCCGCTTCGACCTTGTCAGTCGTTCGCCGGACTGGCGAGGTAATATCCGTCCACGCGGGTGATTTTTGCTTCAACACCATAGGTAATACGCAGGTTTTCCTCCGTCAGGATCGCATCTTTCGGTCCATCCGCGATGACTTCGCCCGCACGCAGCAGTATAACGCGGCCTATGTCCGGTGGAATCTCGTTAAGGAGATGGGTGACAAGCACGATATTCTTGCCGGCGGTGGACAAGTTCCGGATGCGAGCCAGGTAGTCGAAGCTGGCCGCGAGATCCAGGCCCGCTGTCGGCTCATCGAATATCAATGTGTCCGGATCGTGAACGAGCGCCCGCGCCAGCACACAGCGACGCTGTTGCCGCGACGCTGTTGCCCGGTCGACATGTTTCCGAGCGGAGTGTCGACCAAAAAATCAACGCCGAGCTCGCGCATGATCGATTTTGCATTCTCGGCTTGTTCATCCGTAATTTTTCCGCTGAGCGAACCGTGTATGCCTATGCCGGAAAGATAACCGGACAAGACGACGTCTAGGCCGCAACTCGAGTGACGAAACCCGTCGAGCAGATCGTGTGAAACAATACCGATGGAGGAACGAAGCTCCCAGACATTCCAGGTCTCACGGCCGAGAATTCGTACCGAGCTGCCCTCGCGAGAAACGGGATACAGTTCGCGGTTGAGCACCTTTAGCAATGTTGTTTTGCCGGCGCCATTCGGTCCAAGAATGGCAGTAGGCTCGTGCTGCCGGATGATCAGGCTGAGATTTTCGAAGACTTTCGTGTCGCCGCGAAAAATCGTGGCGTTCCTGATATCGATCAGTGCTGCCTCAGTCATATCGCGGTCGCAATACTCGCCCTATAACTCACGGGTTCTATTTGCAGGCATCCAGGATTTATGCGCGATGTACGCGGGCTCAGCATCGCTTGACTGGTCTTGTTCAAGACGTTCCGCCAGCCATTGAAACCACTCGAATTGAGCTGGCGTACCCAGTTCTTCACGAAGCTGGGCAACCCACGGTGCCAGTTTGTTCCAGAGTACCGGTGCGCTGCCTCCAATCAGGTTCTTGACGACGATGAAAGGCACGATTCGGCGGTATGTCATGACGCCAATGCTCTCCATCGTCGTGCTGATCAGCGTGCATGCATCCTCCAGCTCGCCATCATCAGCGTGAATAGTAACTGTGCTCTGCTCATCGGGCAGTTGCAAGACCCGTTTGTATGCCGCAGCAAAATGTGGATTGCCGAAAAAACGGAACAACTCAATCGCAGCGAGTTCTCGTCTTTGCTGGCGGGTTTGCCGCATTTGCAACATCGCAAAAATCAAACCGCCAACAACAATGATGGCGCCCACTATTTCTGCGATGTTAGCTATATCGGAGAGATTGTTCATTCGTATTCCTAAACTAAGATTTTATCAGTGCAGATAATTCAGACGTCTATGTTCCGCCAATGACCACGCCGAAAAACCAATACTGCGAGAACTGTCAGTAACGACTCCGACAAGACAAGTGCAACAAAGACGCCGTTTGGCCCCATTTCTACTGAGGTTGCGAGCCAGTATGCCAGCGGAATCTGCACAATCCAGAAGCTAATAAAATTCAGCAGCGATGGCGTTTTTGTATCGCCCGCACCATTGAGCGCCTGAACGACAATCATGCCGACGGCATACATCGGATAGCCCAGGCCCATTATGCGCAGGCAATTTACGCCATAGCGCAATATCTCGGCCTCGGAAGTGAACAGGCCGACAATCTCGGGTGCCAGAATGACAACGATTGCCCCCATGAAGGTCATGAAAGCGACATTGTAACGCGCCGCACGCCAGACGAATTTTTCTGCCCGGTCTGCATGGCCGGCACCCAGGTTCTGGCCAACCAGTGTCGCCGCCGCGTTGCCCAGTCCCCAGGCGGGCAGAAACACGAATTCCAAAAGTCGCAGCGCGATAGTGTATGCAGCGATCGGCGCGCTACCGTAAAGTGCGACAACCCGCATCATGATGATCCAGCTGGAGGTTGCAATCAGGAACTGACCGATACCGCCAATCGATATAGCGATCAGTCGGCGAATCAACACCGATGAAATTGCAAGATTGTGCAGCCCAAGCTTTAGTCGACCCCGTCCGTCGAACAGGCAGTAGAAAAGGTAGAGGCAGCCCACGCTACGTCCGATCGTGGTGGCAACAGCGGCACCGGTGACGCCCATCTCCGGAAACGGGCCGAGTCCGAAGATGAGACAGGGATCCAGAATGATGTTGAGACCATTGGCCAACATTAATGCGCGAAGCGCAACAGGTGCATCTGCCGCACCACGAAATGCCGCAGTGAGCAAAAACAGAAACAAAATACTGGCATTGCCGCCCAGCAGAATTGCCGTGAACCCCTTGCCCTGTTCAACGACGGCGTCGCTTGCGCCCATCATATAGAGAAGATCTGACGCGAAGGTTACGCCGAGAATGCCAATGATGATGGAGAGCGCTACGCCTATCCATATGGCCTGTCCCGTGACGTTGGCAGCCGCAATCGGGTCCCCCGCACCAATACGACGCGAGATCATCGCGGTTACGCCCATGCCGAGACCGATCGCCAGCGCATATAGCACCGTCACTAGTGCTTCTGTCAGGCCGACCACCGCAATCGCATTAGTCCCCAGGCGTGAGACGAAGGCAATATCGACAATCGCGAACACGGCTTCCATCGACATTTCAAGCATCATTGGCAGGGCGAGCAGTCCCAGCGCACGACCTACCGGCCCCTTTGTGACGTCGGTCTCGCTGTCGCTTAGTGCTTCACGAACAAATGCGCGCAGGCGTTGCCAGGCCGAATCTTTCTTGTTCGGCTTTTGGTCAATCATGTTTGCAGAGGTGAAAGTATGATGGCGAAAATCTTCGGCCAATTACTTGCAGGTATATTACGAATAGAATTAGTGTGCCAATAGGTCGGTATTGCCTGTCAGGATTTCTTTGCAGGGATGGCTCCCTGCGGTCCGCTTTATTCCCTGCAAAAAAATCCTGACAGGCAATACCTTAGTTACTCGCGAGGGTTCCGTGAGTATTCGGCTTAAGTTCCG
>QIHS01000563.1 GCA_003229095.1 Woeseia sp.
TCTGTATTTCCTGTCGGGTGCCTTCGTCGTAGTGTAATATAGCGGCCCTTTTTTGGCCGGTTCATTCGCCTTGCTAAAGCTACTCTCCAATGCCCGTTTGTTCGCTCCGGAAGACCTGGGCGTCTGTCACGTTCTTGTCGGCGCTGGCAGATTTCTTGGTGTAAGTGACGACAAAGACACCCTGACAGCAGCCGGTGCGGCCGAATTCGATCTCGACGGTCGTCGGCTGATTCCGGGATTCATCGATTGTCATGCCCATGTGACCGGCGGTGGCGGTGAATCGGGCTTCAGCAGCCGTGTGCCACCATTGGCGCTGGGCCAGTTCACGACCGCTGGCATCACCAGTGTAGTTGGCGTTCTGGGCACGGATGACACCACCCGGGACACCCGTTCGCTGCTCGCCCAAACGCGGGGATTGCGCGAAGAGGGTCTCGGCGCCTGGTGTCACACTGGTGGATATCATGTGCCGCCGGTGACACTTACCGGCAGCGTGCGCGACGATATCGTCTTTCTCGATCCCGTCATCGGTGTTGGCGAGCTGGCAATCAGCGATCACCGCTCCAGTCAGCCAACATTTGCCGAATTCCTGCGTATCGCGAGCGATGCGCATGTGGCTGGTTTAATCGCAGGGAAAGCGGGCATCGTGCATTTGCACCTGGGCGATGGCGAGCGCGGATGTGACCTGATTCGCCGGGCGCTCAGTGACTCTGAATTGCCGGCGCGTGTGTTTAATCCGACCCATGTCAATCGCACAAAATCGCTTTTCGATGAGGCCTTGGCATTGGCGAGTTCCGGATGCACGGTCGATATCACAGCGTTTCCGGTCGCCGATGACGATGACGCCTGGGCTGCCGATATTGCCCTGGGCAGATATCTGGATTCTGATGCGCCGGCAAACCGGGTCACGGTCAGTTCCGACGGCGGCGGCTGCCTGCCGGTGTGGAACGAGCAGGGTGAGATTCTGCACATGGATATTGGCCGTCCGGCAAGTCTGAACCAGACCCTGAAAGATTTGCTGACCGCTGACCGGTCGCTGGAGAGTGTGTTGCCGGCATTTACGAGTAATGTCGCTGACATACTGCGTCTGGCAGACCGCGGCCGTATACAAACAGGCAACACGGCCGACCTGGTGGTCCTCGACGAAGAGCACAATATCAATGACGTCATGGTTGCCGGCATCTGGCATGTGCAGAATGGCGAGCAGAAAGTTTTCGGACAATTCGAATCGAAACCCGAATAGAAACCTGAAAAGCACGCCGAAAAGTAAGCCCAATACAGTAAGATAATAATAAAACAAGAATAAAAAAATATGAGCCCGTCCAACCATACAAACAACGACAGTCGCGGTTACATCATTCCCATCGGCGGTGCCGAAGAGAAACTGAACAACCCCGAAATCCTGGATCGTTTCATCGACATCTGCGGCGGAAAGTCATCCCGCATCGCCATCATTCCGACCGCGTCCGAATTAGAGGACACCGGTCGAAACTACGAGAAGCTGTTTCGAAGGATTGGCGTCAAGCATGCAAAAGTACTCAACCTGCTGACCCGCGAGGATTGCCAGCAGAGCGAATTCACCGACTACATCGAAAAATCTGACGGTGTTTTCATGACCGGTGGCAATCAATTGCGGCTCTCGACCACGCTGGGAGGCACGCCGGTCGCTCAGACAATCCGGCGTCGAAATGCGGCCGGCATGCACGTTGCTGGCACGTCTGCTGGCGCGGCCTTCATGCCCGAGCACATGATTGCCGGTGGCGATGAGGGCAGCACACCCATGCCGGACATGGTCACGATGGCCCCCGGTCTTGGTCTGACCAACAATTTCATTATCGACCAGCATTTTCGCCAACGTGACCGCATTGGCCGGTTGCTGACAGCGCTGGCCTACAATCCGTTTGCGATTGGCATTGGTCTCGACGAGGACACCGCCGCGTTTATTCGCCCCGGTGATGATCTGGAAGTCGTCGGCAGCGGTGGCATTACGATCATCGACCCGACCAATCTGAGTTATTCTTCCATGGACCGTGCGCGGAAAGGCGAACCGGTCAGCCTGATCGACGTGAAACTGCATATTTTAATATCGGGCGGTCGCTTCGAAATTCAGTCCAGACAAGCGACTGCGCAGTAATCAGGGCCGCGTTGCAGAACAAATAAAAGAGGCAGGGTTATGAAAATCCTAAGCACCAACGTCTATGTTGGTCCCAATGTATACGCACACTTTCCCGTTATCCGGCACGTGCTGGATCTTGAGGAACTGGAGGAGTGGCCAACCGGTCGCCTCGGCAGCGACTTCGTAGATCCATTGCTGGAATTCCTGCCCGGTCTGCATGAGCACGGTTGCTCCTACAGGGAAGCCGGCGGATTCGTGCGCAGGCTTCGTGAAGATGAAGGGACATGGCTCGGTCATGTCATGGAACACATCGCAATCGAATTGCAAAACGTGGCCGGTTCGCCAGTGACGTTCGGCCGCACCCGCTCTGTCGAGGGTCAGAAAGGCCAGTACAACATGGTCTTTCAGTATCTGGATACAGAAGTGGGCCGCGAGGCGAGCCGACTGGCACTGGACCTGATCCACAGTCTGTTACCAGACGAAGTCCGGCCAGCCGGTATGCCCGCCAAAGACTGGGATTTCGCTGAGGAGCGGGACGGCTTTATTCGCTATGCACAACGTCGCGCGTTCGGACCCAGCACCGCATCACTGGTCAAGGCGGCCGAAGAACGGGATATTCCGTGGATCCGCCTGAATCGCCAAAG
>QIHS01000373.1 GCA_003229095.1 Woeseia sp.
ATCACGCCAGCATTGAACCCTGCCACTTTGCTCGCGCTGCAAGCTGCCGCAGCAAGCGTTTCGACGTCCGAACCCCTCATTGACTATATCCAGGCGCTGGTTCGATTTACCCGCGAGTCCCCCGATATCGACACCGGCTTATCGCCGCGAGGCGCTATAGCCCTGGTCGCGGCATCAAGAGCACACGCATATATCGAAGATCACTCCGGCGTTTTCCCTGATGATGTGCAGGCGATTTTCGCATCTGTTGCAGGCCATCGACTGAAGCCCGCCAGCAGTTCAGCGTACAGAACGCCGGCCGAGCTGAGTCGGTATGTCCTCGACAACGTCAACATTCCTTGATTTTATTTTCTGAAGCCGACCGTTTTTCGCGAGGCTGCGCGAACACGCGTACGGCGCTGGGCGAAAAAACGCCAGGGAACCGACAAAACCCTGACGCGCCTCGAATCCCGCAGAATTTATATCCTGCCAACCTCCGTTGGCCTCGTGTTTGGCCTGATGACGTTTACGATGTTGCTGGGTTCGATGAACTACAACAACAACCTTTCCTTCGTATTGACGTTTCTTCTTGTCGGTGTCGGTTTTGTCTCGATGCATCAGTGCCAGCGAAATCTCGTTGGACTGGAAATTGCTTTTGCCGGTGTGGACGCGGTCTTCGCCGGACAAGCAGCAGAATTCAAGATCGCTATTACCAATCATTCGAAAAATCGCAGGCCGAATCTGCAGGTTTACGTCGGATCTGTTTTCAGCAAGGTTGAAGATCTGGAGCCGGGAGAAAGCAGGGTGTTTCGCCTCGAATTGCCAACCACTTCGCGAGGTCGCGTTGCACTGGAACAATTTGGTGTCAGGACTTTGTTTCCGTTCGAAATGTTCCGTTCCTGGGCCTGGTTGCATATGGACTTGTCCGGCCTGGTGTATCCGAAACCTGCCAAAGAAGTGCCCGAGCCGCCGCCGACACAGTCTGCGCATGGCCATCGGCAACACGATGCGCGCGGTGAAGAAGACTTTGCCGGCCTGCGGCGATTTAACCCTGGCGACTCTCCTCGCCATGTGGCCTGGAAAGCCTTCGCAAGAACCGGCGACTTGTTGTCCAAACAATTTTCCGGTGCGGATACCAGCAGTCAATGGTTCGAATTCGACCAGGTCGATGCTGCCGACCTTGAGCAACGTCTTTCAGTACTCACGCGCTGGATAATCGATGCCGACCGTACGCAGAGAGATTATGGTCTGCGTTTGCCGGGGCAGAACTTCAGCCCGGCACATGGTGAAGGCCAGCGGCATCAATGTCTCGAGGCACTCGCGTTGTTTCACCTGGGTGAAGCTGACGGCGGTACAAACTCATGAGCAAACGCATCGGCACTGACGGCTCTTTGCTCGCAAGCCTGCCGTGGTCACTGGGTGCGCTCGCGTTTTCGGTACTACCGCATTTGCAATATCTGCCACTTTGGGTCACCGCCGTATTTCTCACCTGCGCTGCGTGGCGCTTGCGGGTAGAACGGCGGCGCTGGCGCTTGCCACCCGCCTGGGTGCGTATCCTGCTGGCCCTTTTGTGTTTCGTCGGCGTATTGGTGTCATATGAGACGGTCAGTGGCGTCGGACCCGGCTCCGCATTGCTTACGGTAATGGCAGCACTGAAACTTCTTGAAACGAAACGCAGGCGTGATCAATTCGTGCTGCTATTCATCTCGATTTTCCTGATCATGTCTTCGCTCTTGCGCGAGCAATACCTGTGGTCACTACCCTTTCTGATTGCCGGTGTCCTGTTCACGATGACCGCGTGGTTGCGGATGTCGGATGCCAGAAAGACGACGATCGGCCAAAGTCTTAAGACAGCTTCGCGACTCGTCGCCTATGCAGCGCCGCTGATGATCGCGATGTGGGTATTTTTTCCACGAATTGCCACACCGTTTTGGGCAATCCCGATTGACACCAGCAGTGCAGTGTCCGGTTTGAGCAGCACCATGAGCCCCGGCGACATCAGCTCTCTGTCACTATCAAACGCCGTTGCATTTCGTGTCAATTTTGAAGGTGCCGCCCCGCGACCACAAGACAGGTATTGGCGCGGCCTTGTACTGAACCGTTTTAACGGTCGCACATGGACTGGCAATGACCCTGTCAATGGTGGTGCTGGCATACGCCGGGACATCGAGTATCTCGGTGAACCCATCGCGTACCAGGTCACAATGGAACCGACCCGACAACAATGGGTGTTCGCGCTCGACGTCGCGTACCAATGGGACAAAAAACGCTTGTTTATGGCCCAGCAATACCAGCTCTCAAGCGTGCAACCCATTGATCAACGAATGACCTACGACCTGGTGTCATATCCGGACTCGCGCCTGAGCAGTGAATTGTCCGAGTTTTCGAAACAGTATTACCTGCGAATTCCGGAAAACTCGAACAAGCGAACAATTGCACTCGCAAAAGAGATGTTGCAATCCGCGGGTAGTTCTGAGGTGTTTATCAACCAGGTTCTGCAGAAATTTCATACCGAAGAATACTTCTACACACTGGAACCACCAGAACTGGGCAGCAGCCCGGTTGACCAGTTCCTGTTTGATACCAAGCGCGGTTTTTGTGAACACTACGCATCCGCGTTTGCGGTAATGATGCGCGCGGCCGGCATTCCCTCCAGGATTGTACTCGGCTACCAGGGTGGTGAAATGAACCCAATGGGCCAGTACATGATTGTGCGCCAGGCCGACGCACACGCCTGGAACGAAGTCTGGTTGCCAGAACGAGGCTGGTACCGGGTCGATCCGACCGCCGCAGTCGCGCCGGAACGCATTGAAGCTGGCCGGTCAGGCGCGATGTTCGATGGTATCGGTGCAAGCTGGGGCCTCACCGCGCCATCGGAATTCCTCTATCAGCTAACGCTGACATGGGACGCGATGAACACCAAGTGGAACGAGTGGATCCTGGCCTATGGCCCGGACAACCAGGGGCGCTTCATGAAATGGCTGGGAATGGACGACCCGGACTGGAAACAAATGATGCTGAC
>QIHS01000547.1 GCA_003229095.1 Woeseia sp.
ATTGTCTTTAACAAGCTGGCCGGGAAAGTCGATGATGTCGCGATGTTAATGGTGTCGTACGACCTGCCATTTGCGCACGCACGATTTCACAAGGAACACGATCTGGAAAATGTTGTTGGCTTGTCGGCGATTCGCCATGCCGGTTTCGGCGAAAATTACGGTGTGCAAATTCTGGACGGCCCGCTCGCCGGCATGTTCTCAAGGGCGGTGGTTGTTCTGGACGAAAACAACACGGTTGTTTATCGCGAGCAGATAGCCGATATCGGCGCTGAACCGGACTACGTGGCGGCATACAAAGCACTCGGCGTGGAAATTCATCCACTTGATCTGGAAATCTGAAGCGGGCGTACGAGATGGGCGAGCAATTAATTTTTGAAAGATCGCGGCCAGGGCGTCGCGCATATGCACAGGCGCCGCTGCACGAGGCTGACAGTAGTGTTCCGGCCGAATTCGCACGTGCCGATGCGCCGATGTTGCCTGAAGTATCCGAGTTGCAGGTTGTGCGTCACTACACCAGGCTGTCGCAGCAGAATTTCTCCATCGACACGCATTTTTACCCGCTGGGTTCCTGCACGATGAAATACAATCCGCGCGCCTGCAATACGCTGGCGTTGTTGCCCGGGTTCGCAGGCCGCCATCCGCTGGGCCCGGCAAGTCACGGACAGGGTTTTCTGGCGTGTATGCACGAACTGCAGGAAATGTTGATGTCGGTGACCGGAATGAAGGCTGTTTCACTGACGCCGATGGCGGGTGCGCAGGGTGAACTGGCGGGTGTCGCGATGATTCGTGCCTATCACCTCGAAAATGGCAACGACGAACGGGACGAAATTATCGTTCCTGACGCCGCACATGGGACGAATCCGGCCACGGCGACGATGTGTGGCTGCACGGTCAGAGAGATTCCGACCAACGCAGATGGCGATGTAGACATCGAAGCGTTGAAAGAGGCGGTCGGCCCCAAGACAGCAGGCATCATGCTGACCAACCCCTCAACATTGGGCGTGTTCGAGCGCCGCATTACGGAAATCGCAGATATCGTGCACAAGGCCGGGGGGTTGCTCTATTACGATGGTGCGAACCTGAACGCGATCCTCGGAAAAGTGCGTCCGGGCGATATGGGCTTTGATGTCATTCACCTAAACTTACACAAGACTTTTTCGACTCCGCATGGTGGCGGAGGGCCGGGGTCCGGTGCCGTCGGTGTTGGCGATCGTCTGAAGCCATACATGCCAATACCGATTGTTGGCAAGTCTGAACAGAACGGCTCTGATTTTTATGAATTCCTGGGTAAAGAAGCGTTGCCGCTGAGCATTGGCCACCTGTCCGGATTCATGGGCAATGCCGGCGTTCTTCTGCGCGCATACGTCTACATGCGCATGATTGGCAAAGATGGCATGAAGCGCATCGCGGAATTTGCGACGTTGAACGCAAACTACCTGCAGTGTCGCTTGCAGGAAGCAGGCTTCGAGCTGGCATTTCCAAAACGACGCGCGAGCCACGAATTTATTGTCACGCTCAAAAATGAATCCCGGACATTGCACGTCACCGCGATGGATTTTGCAAAAGCGCTGCTCGACAAGGGTTTTCATGCACCGACGACGTACTTTCCGTTGCTGGTACCCGAATGCCTGCTGATCGAGCCGACCGAGACGGAAAGCAAAGAATCTGTCGATCGATTTGTCGAGGCGCTCAGTGAAATTCGCGAGGAAGCGCGGACAAGGTGAAGGGCGCACCATACACGTTGCCGGTACGCAGACTGGATGATGTCAAAGCGGCGCGTCAGCTCGACCTGACCTGGGACCCGCTGCGTGATAGTCCTTAAAATGCGGGCTACTGCCGTGTAAGCGAACGGTATTGCGGCATAATCGCGTGACCGGGGAAATGGAACCGGCAAGCCATTCAACAGTCACAAAACCTAGTCGGCGCCATTTTGTGTCGTCGTATGTCATCGCAGAGAAATATTCAATGCCGAAAAAAATCATATCTGTCTTGCTGGCGGGATCGCTGATCGGGGCACAAAGTCATGCAGAGGAGCCCGAATGGGCCGGTACCCTGGAGCGTATCTCCTCCGGCGTCGTCTCTATTCGCGTCGACAGCACGCGTGCCTTTGATACGGAGTGGAATTCCTCAAGTCAGGCAACGGGTTTTGTCGTTGATGCAAAACGCGGTCTTATCCTGACCAACCGACATGTCGTGACACCCGGACCGGTTGTCGCTGAAGCGATATTCCTAAACAACGAAGAAGTCCGCCTGACCCCGATTTACCGTGACCCCGTGCATGATTTTGGCTTTTTCCGCTATGACCCTGCCGACCTTGCTTACATCGAACCGGCAGAATTGCCGCTCGCCCCGGATGCTGCAGGTGTTGGCAATGAGATTCGCGTCATCGGCAACGACGCTGGAGAACAGCTTTCTATCCTTGCCGGGACCATCGCGCGCCGGACTATGGCCGTGGTAAGTACAGTGATTTCAACACCTTCTACTATCAGGCTGCCTCAGGGACGTCTGGCGGTTCTTCCGGTTCGCCGGTCATCAATATCGACGGAGACGTCGTCGCCTTAAATGCGGGCGGCAACAACAACGCCGCGAGCAGTTTTTTCCTGCCGCTCAGCCGTATCCAGCGCGCGCTTACGCTGATTCAGAATGGTGAAACCATCACTCGCGGCACGCTGCAGACGATTTTCCAGCGTAAAGCGTATGATGAACTGCGCAGGCTCGGGCTGACTGAGGAGACCGAAGAACGAGTCCGCTCGGACTTTCCGAAACAGACCGGAATGCTGACTGTTTCGCAGGTTATTCCCGGATCACCCGCCGATGGAAAGCTGGAGCCCGGCGATATTCTGGTGCGAATGAACGGCGATCTCATCACCGAATTTGTACCGCTTGCGGCCATACTCGATAGCAGCGTCGGTTCGTCCATTGCCATCGAAATAGAACGTGGTGGCGTATCCCTGATTGAAGACATCACTGTGAACGACTTGCATGCCGTTTCGCCGGACGAATTTCTTGAATTTGGCAATGCCATTGTGCACAACCTCTCCTACCAACAGGCCAGGCATTACAACCGAGCTGTCGACGGCGTATATGTTGCAAACCCGGGATATATTTTTGCGCGATCCGGAATCCCCCGCGGTGCGGTCATTTCCGAGGTCGGCGGCGAGCCGGTCAACGATATTGAAAGTCTGCAAGCCCAGCTCGCAACGATGGCCGATGGCGACCGCACGACCTATCGATATCACACGATGGACGACCCGCGGAACAGCATCGTTCGTTCGGTTGAAATGGATCGAAACTGGTTTCCCGCCCAGCACTGCTGGCGAGATGACGAGAGCGGCGTCTGGCCGTGCAACGATCTTGATTCGGGGCCAGAACCGTCAGCACCGCAATCCGGTCGAACGCAATTTTCAAAAAACGGCGATTCTCGCGTCAATGCGATCACGCCGTCACTGGTCATGGTCACATTCGATCTTCCTTACACAATATCCGGCGTCGCTGAACGCCACTATTATGGAACCGGCCTGATTGTTGATACAGAACGCGGGCTTATCGTAGTCGATCGCAATACGGTTCCTGTTGCAATGGGTGATGTCAGCATCACCTTTGCCGGCTCTCTGCAAATCAACGGTCGTGTCGAATACGTGCATCCGCTGCATAACCTTGCCGTGGTGGCCTACGATCCGAAATTGATTGGGGATACGCCGGTTGCAGCAGCACGATTCTCAAATGAAGTGCTTGAGCCCGGAGACGATGTCTGGGTGATCGGACTCAAAGGCGATCACCAAATCGTGCACCAGGCGACCACTGTCGCCTCTGTCGATCCAATGCTGTTGCCGCTATCACGTACGCTTCGCTTCCGTGATACCAACATCGAGGCGATTTCTCTCGTCAATGCGCCGGGAGACATTGATGGCGTCATCGTCAACAAACGTGGCGCTGTGCTGGCCAAATGGGTGAGTTTCGCCTTTCAGTCGGGTGGGGAATCCGGCCAGATTAATCGAGGGATCTCCGCTGAACTGGTCAGTGAGTTTGTGGACGTCGTTCGATCTGGAGAAACTGTTTATTCTCTCGAGGCAGAACTCGGCTATACACCACTATTTGCGGCGCGAAAGCTGG
Source organism: Woeseia sp. (assembly GCA_003229095.1). Lineage (GTDB taxonomy): Bacteria > Pseudomonadota > Gammaproteobacteria > Steroidobacterales > Woeseiaceae > SZUA-117. The sequence continues at coordinate 4,114 of QIHS01000547.1, forward strand.
GTCTTGGCGAAGACTGGCTGAGCAAACTCGAATCGCATAATCCAAGTGGCCGGCGGGCGCTCAGTGTTACGCGGCTGGTAGCAGGAACGCCTGCCTCGGAATTATTGAGAAACGGAGACATGATTCTTGCCGTTGACAATCGGGTCGTCACTACCTTTCGTGAATTGGAACGCGCAGTCAGCAAGCCGGCAGTTACGCTAACCGTTTGGCGAGATAGTGCAGCAGTCGAAATAGATATTGAGACAGTTGCGCTGGGCGGTGAGGGCGTCAAACGGGCGGTGTCGTGGGCCGGCGCACTGTTGCATGATCCGCATCGTGCCATGGCCGCACAGCGTGGCATCGAATCCAGCGGCGTTTACATTGCATTTTTTAGTTACGGATCTCCGGCAACTCGCTATGGGCTTTGGGCCGGTCGTCGAATTGTCGCGGTGGACGATACAGAAACGCCAGATCTGCAGGCTTTTGTCGATATCGTCAGCGGCAAGGACGATCAGGAATCCGTGCGCCTGAAAACGGTGTCATGGAACGGGTCTGTGCAGGTTATTACGCTCAAGCTCGACAATCAATACTGGCCGGCTTATGAAATTCGTCTGACTGACACGGGCTGGAAACGCGCACCGATTGGCTAGAATTTCTTTTCCATACCTTGGGAATTTTAGTGCCAGTAGTTCGGCCTTGACTGTCAGGTTTTCCTTGAAGGGATGGCTCCCTGCGGTCCGCTTTATTCCCATCAAGAAAAACCTGACAGCCAAGGCCTTGGGCTCTCGCGGAATTTCGGCAATCAGGCGCGCAGGTTGTCGCAATAAACCAGCAGTTGGCGTAACGAAACTTTCGCGAAGTCATCGGTGCGGGATCTTAGGAAAGTTTTTTCTTCTTTGGATATAACCAAAAGATACAGACTTCGAATGCAACCATTCGCTTGTTGCAGACATCTATACAACAAATCGG
>QIHS01000386.1 GCA_003229095.1 Woeseia sp.
GGCGGCATGCGCCTTGTGGTTGAGGACGATGGCCCCGGCATTCCCGAAGACGCCCGTGAGGCGTTACTTGAGCGAGGAATGCGACTGGATGAAAGTGCTCCCGGGCAGGGCATTGGCCTGGCGGTCGTCAACGACATTGCCGCTTCTTACGGCGGCAATGTCAAGATTTCGGCATCATCTCTGGGTGGTGCGAAAATAGCAGTGTCGGTTAATCCTTCCGGTTCGAATCGCTCATATCCAGTAATGGCTTGATCAGGTCAAGTGGCAGCGGGAAAATAATGGTATTCGTTCTGTCGCCGGCGACTTCCTTCATGGTCTGCAGGTAGCGCAACTGCAATGCCTGTTTTTGACCTTCCAGAATCTTTGCGGCCTCTGCCAGTTTCGTTGCGGCCTGCTGCTCGCCTTCTGCCGCGATAACTTTTGCACGACGTGCGCGCTCTGCTTCCGCCTGCTGGGCAATGGCCCTGATCATGCTTTCGTCCAGATCGACATGTTTGATTTCGACATTGGCGACCTTGATGCCCCAATTGTCGGTACGATTGTCGAGAATTGCCTGGATATCGGAATTAAGCTTGTCGCGTTCCGACAGCATGTCGTCAAGTTCGTGCTGACCAAGAACGGATCGCAGCGTGGTCTGCGACAGCTGACTGGTCGCTTCAAATACGTTTGCAACCTGGATAATCGCTTTCTCGGGATCAACGATGCGAAAATAAATGACGGCGTTGACTTTGACCGATACGTTGTCGCGTGAAATGACGTCTTGCGTCGGTACATCCATGACGATGACACGTAAGTCGACTTTGGTCATCTTCTGGACAAACGGGAAAAGCAAGATCAATCCAGGGCCCTTGACCGTTTGAAAGCGACCAAGAAAAAACACCACGCCGCGCTCATACTCCTGCAGGATCTTGATTGTGTTGAACAGAATGATGACCACAAGAACGGCAACGATTCCGATGAGTGTATATGGCATATTAGTTCCTCAATTTGAATTCAGGATTGTGATTAATTATCCGCTGAGTTCTCAGGTCGCAAAGGTTCGACCTCAAGAACCAGCCCATCCATGCGGCTGACAGACACTTCTTGATCTTTAGTGATTGGCTCCAAGCCAAACGTGACCGTCTCCTTCGAATGATGCTATGGCCACACCAGTGCCGCTCAAGATCGATTCGCGTCCGCTGACAGCGCCGCGGCGCTGAAGTCTGAGCAAATACGTAACCAGCCACAGCGTCAGCCCGCCCATGACCAGGGCGATGGCAATGACGAATGCGATCGAAATACCGAAGCCTGGAATACCACTGTCGAACATCATTATTGATCCAAATATCAGCGCCACGACACCGCCAAACCCGAGCGTACCGAAACTGGGGACGAACGCCTCCGCGATAATCAGGACCATGCCAACGATAATCAATGCCAGGCCGGCATAGTTAACGGGCATGACCTGCAAAGCGTAGGCGGCAAGGAGCAGGCAAATAACGCCGGCAACGCCAGGCAAGATCGCACCGGGGTTATATCCTTCAAAGAGCAAACCGTACAAGCCGACCATCAGTAACAAGATGGCGATTTCAGGGCTGGCAATGACATTCAGGATCTTCAAACGCCAGTTGGGCTCAATGTGCACAACCGAAACGTTTTCTGTGTCGATCGTGAACGTCGTGTTGTTGAGATTGACTTCTCGGCCATTGATCGCGTCAAGAAGTTCCTCCTGATCAGCTGCGATCAGGTCGATTACGTTTTCTGCCAGTGCATCAGTTGCAGTCAGCGTCGCCGCATTGCGAACGGCATCTTCTGCCCAGTCTGCATTTCGACCATGTGCTTCGGCCAGGCCGCGTATGTAGGCAATCGCGTCGTTGAGTACTTTGCGTTCCATCGCGGTTGTCGCACCCTCGATACTTTCCACCGGATCAGTAGCTTCGCCCGCGTCCTCTTCGCCTTCTGCAGGTGGCTCACCATCGTCATCCGGCGTGACATCGTCGCCGGTCAGGGAAACCGGAGTCGCTGCACCGAGATGTGTGGTCGGGGCCATCGCCGCGATGTGGCTGGCCAGCAGGATATAGGTGCCGGCACTATCCGCGCGCGCGCCGCCGGGTGAAACGTAGGTCACCACAGGTATGTCCGAGCCCAGGATTGCCTGCACAATGTCGCGCATTGGTGCCATTAGTCCACCAGGCGTATCCATGCGGATGATGACAACATTAGCGCCCTGGTCGCGGGCATCTTCAATGCCGCCAATGATGTATTCGGCTGTTGCAACGCCAAGCGCACCTTCAAGGTCGAGGAGGACAGCCGTGCCATCAGCGCGCGCAGTGGACGTAAGTAGAAGCAGTGCCAGAATGGCCAGCGATATTGCGTAGTTCGACGTTTTAGTCGCGTATTTCTGCATGCCGACTATCATATCAGGGCTAATTTCGTTTCGGTCAACAATCGCTGCGCTTTTTGCGCCGGCGCGGACGTGGCATGCTTTCACTTTATCGTTCGGATTACAGGCCAATGTTCATTCGTTTCATCACCACTGGCGGCACGATCGACAAGGTCTATTTCGATGCGTTGAGCCAGTTTGAAGTGGGCGATTCGCCCCTCGGCGCTATCTTGTCCGATGGACTTGTCAGTTTTGACTTTGACATTGTGCCGATGTTTCGCAAGGACAGTCTTGAGCTAACGATGGAAGATCGCGAAGAACTAAAACGATACATCGGCGCGGACGACATAAATCGTTACGTCATAAGCCACGGCACGGACACCATGGTTGAGACCGCAGAGGTGCTTCATAGCCTGACGGATACAACCATCGTGCTGACGGGCTCGCTCAGCCCCGCCCGATTCAATCGGACAGATGCCATTTTTAATGTCGGCATGGCAGTCGCTGCCGTGCAAACTGCAAAGCCGGGTGTCTACATCGCCATGAGTGGGAAAGTTTTCGCGGCAGGCGATGTGAAAAAGAATCGTGAGGAGAATCGTTTCGAGCGGAGATAAACTTGCACAGTAGAATGCGCACTGCTTGTCACAGCGGGCAATGCCGGAATGTGGCACTTGAAAGCAGCAAGTTGTTACTGTTTTTCTCGACGGGAATCAGATGTCGAAGCTGATTCCCTGCGCCAACGGAAGGTCCTTTCCGTAATTTATTGTGTTTGTCTGTCGGCGCATGTAAGCCTTCCATGAATCGGAGCCGGCTTCTCTGCCGCCACCGGTTTCTTTTTCGCCACCAAACGCACCGCCTATTTCTGCACCAGAGGTGCCAATATTAACGTTCGCAATTCCGCAATCGGAACCGGCGTTCGACAGAAAGTATTCGGCATTCTGGAGGTTGTCGGTGAATATCGACGACGATAGACCCTGCGCAACCCCGTTCTGAATCGCGATCGCCTCGTCGAGACCCTGGTACGAAATCAGGTAAAGAATCGGCCCGAATGTTTCTGTTTGCACGATGTCCCAGTCGTTCTGGACCACCGCAATAGCGGGTGTCATGAAATTGCCCGGGCCGTCCATTCGTTTCCCGCCACACAATATTTCACCACCGGCAGCATCGACCGCAGCAACTGCCGCTTCCACGCGTTCGATCGCCGACTCGTCAATCAGCGGTCCCATCAGGGTATTCGAATCCAGTGGATCACCAATTCTTACCTGGCCATAAGCGCTAACGAGTTTTTCTTTCAATTCGTCCATGCGGGATTCGTGGCAGATAATGCGTCGAGTTGACGTGCAGCGCTGACCTGC
>QIHS01000130.1 GCA_003229095.1 Woeseia sp.
GGAACGAGAAACACGGCGCCAACGTCCGAAATTACGTCACAAATAAACCTAAGCCACCATACGCCGCCACGACGAGTGAATTATTGCCTGGTGATTATCGGATTCGCAGAATTATGGATGTCCTGAATTCATTCTGAATTCATTTCCAAGAACTATGGATGTCCCTATTCTATTTTTTAGGGTTGGCTTCTTTTTGAGTCAATCCAGGATATTAGTGGTTCCCATTGTTCCCAGTCGGGCCAGGCCAGATATTCGGGCAATTCGCAGATGCCGAGTCCACGTGTGTAGGCTCGCACGTAATTCTGGGCTTCACGGAGGGACGCAACATAGGGAACCCGGAGCTTGGTCAGGTATTCGTCGAGTTCGTCGAAAATCAGTGTTGCCTCGCGTACTCGATTGGCTATCACGCCGATCTTTGCCTGCTTGCGGGCTACTTTGCTAACCGCCTGGAGTTCCTTGACGAATCGATCCGTCGCCTGGATGTCGATAGTCGAGGGCAACACCGGCACGATAATCGTCTCGGCGTGGCGCACCAGGTCAGTCAGTTCTTTGCCATGCGACCTTGCCGGTGCGTCAATGACGACCATATCGGCGCTGCGCGGCACATGCTTCATACCATCTTTGAAACTTGCAACACCTACAATCTTGGCGTGGTTGTCGGGCCGGCGATCGAGCCAGTCCAGGCTGGATCGCTGCGGATCGAAGTCCGCAAGCGCAACCGCATAATCAAGATCTGCATAGTAGGCTGCAATGTTTGTCGCCAGAGTGCTTTTGCCACAACCACCCTTGGGGTTCATGACCAGTATGTGTCGCATCGGAGATCCTTAGAGAGATTTTTTTATTGGAATTTCAGTTTATGTAAAGTACCGTTGCGGGCCGCAAAAGTCCATCGACGGTTTCTCTGGCGGTATTCCTGTACCCATGGCAACAGGGCTGTAAGCAGTAAGTCGTGTTAAACTCGAACCCATGATTGCCGGCCTCTCCGGGGTACGGCCGGCGCGATAATCAGAGGAAAGCCCAAGCATGAGTACTCAAAGAAAACCGCAGTTCGATGATGACATGCCATCCGAAAGCGCCGTCCACAATTTCCTGGCGGAAAACCCTGATTTCTTCGAGAAACACGCTTCACTGTTGAGTTCACTGCGCCTGCCACATGTCGCCGGTGGTGCGGTTTCCCTGGTCGAACGACAAGTTTCAGTGCTCAGGCAGAAAGACCTGAAGCTGGAACGAAAACTTAAGAATTTGCTCGAGGTCGCGCGTGCCAATGACGCACTCAGCGGCAAGATCCATCGACTCACGCTGAGGCTGCTTGCTGCGAGGGACCTGGCCGCCACGCTCGCCAGCCTGGAAGACTCGTTGCGCGCTGACTTCGATGCCAGCCAGTCAATCCTGGTGCTGTTTGGCGATCCGGAGACCTTTGGCAACATCGATATGGGTCGATTCTTTATTGCCGTCCCACGAGACGATGACCGCCTGAAATCGTTCGATACGTTCCTCAACGGCAGCGGCCCTCGTTGCGGTCAGGTACGTGACGTCCAAAGGGACTTCTTGTTTGGCGCAGGCACCGACGAAGTGGGTTCTGTAGCGCTCATTCCGCTGGGAACCAAAGCCGAGTACGGTTTTCTCGCCATCGGCAGCATCGATGCCGAGCGTTTTCACCCGGGAATGAGCATCGACTTTTTGAGCCAGCTTGGAGAAATCGTCACAGAGGCGTTAAAGCGTTTCTAACCGTGCGCAAAATAGAAGAAGCCTGGATAGACAAATTCATACAACACCTCGCGTATGAGCGCCGCCTCTCCCCTCTGACCTGCAAACACTACCGTCGCGACCTCGACTTGCTGGCGTCCTACTGCGACAAGATCGAACTCGATGCGTGGCACAAACTGAAAGACGAACACTTGCGCTCCTATACAGCGCAGGCTTACCGGCTGGGCTTGTCACCACGCACTATTCAACGACAGCTATCCGCCGCGCGCACGTTTTTTCGCTACCTCCTTCGAGAGAGGCATGTCAAAACGAATCCCGTGCAATCCATCAAAGCGCCAAAATCCGGCAAGCGGCTTCCCGAAAACCTCGACGCGGACCGAATGGCAAGACTGCTTGAGATCCCCGGAGACGGCCCGCTGGTCGTCAGGGATCGCGCCATACTCGAGCTGTTGTATTCCTCTGGTCTGCGGCTCGCAGAGCTGATCGGTCTGAATGACGGTGACGTCGATCTGGCCGATGGCCTTGTTGCGGTCACCGGCAAAGGCAGCAAGGAGCGCCTCGTACCCGTCGGCAGGTTCGCCTTGCGCGCGCTGACAGCCTGGCAAAAAGCACGCAAAAAGATGGCCGATGCAGGCGAAAAGGCACTTTTTGTCAGCAATCGTGGCACACGAATCAGTGCCCGGTCTGTGCAGGCAAGAGTCAACCACTGGGCGAAACATCAAGGGATAGACATTCGCGTCTACCCGCATTTGTTCCGCCATTCGTTCGCTACACATCTTATGGAGTCAAGCCACGATCTGCGCGGTGTCCAGGAATTGCTCGGACATGCGAATATCAGCAGTACCCAGATCTACACACACCTTGACTTCCAGCATCTGGCCCAGATATACGACCAAACTCACCCCAGAGCGAAGATAAAACCGGAATCATAGAAATCGAGTTAGAAAAACTGGGTCAGAGCCCGTTTCCCGGAAACAGACTCTGACCCAGTTGCTCCTTGTAGAATCGGGCTCTTTTCTAACCCAGTTTTTCTAGTCGATTTTTCGACCCGACCCGGCTTTCCGCTAAAACTTTTCAGGAAATAAACAAATGAAACAATTTCGAGGGACGACCATTGTCTCGGTACGGCGCAACGGCAAGGTAGCGATCGCCGGTGATGGCCAGGTCAGCCTGGCCAACACGGTCATGAAGGGCAACGCGCGCAAAGTCCGGCGACTTGCCGAAGGACGCGTCATCGCTGGTTTTGCCGGTGGCACGGCAGACGCATTCACACTGTTCGAATTGTTTGAAATCAAGCTCGAGCAATACGGCAACCTGACCCGCGCGGCAATTGAACTTGCCAAGGACTGGCGTACAGATCGACGCTTAAGGCGCCTCGAAGCACTGCTCTGTGTTGCAGATGAAGAGACATCGTTCATCATTACCGGCAACGGCGATGTCATCGAGCCCGAGCATGACCTGATGGCGATTGGCTCCGGTGGGCCATTTGCCCAGGCAGCAGCGCTCGCGCTGCTGCAGAATACGGAACTCGAAGCAAA
>QIHS01000299.1 GCA_003229095.1 Woeseia sp.
TCTTGCTGTAATCAATAATAACAGGGAGCCTGCTTGCGCGGCTGAGGTATTTTTGAGTGCTTCAGGAATTTACGCGCTGCAAATGAATTTCAGCAAGCATGCAGCGAACGCTGCCACCGGCGGAACTCTCAATTTGATCGATCGACACATTGACGAGTGTCGCGTTTGCCTCCAGCGTCCTGAGCTGCTGTTCGTCAAGCGATTTGCGAGCCTGCCCGGACATGGCAATGAGACGCTCGCCGGTTGCAGATCTGAGCTCAAGCATATTGCCCGCGAACGAATCCATTTGATCAATGCTCAGCGACAACACTGTGTGGCCGGTATCAGAAAGACTCCGCAAAACAGCAGAGCGTTGCGCCTCATCTGCAATGACGACATCACAAATCACAGCGATTTCCTCACCGACGTTCATCAATACATTCGTGTGGTAGATCGCTGCGCCATCGCGATCAACAGCATTGAAGGCCACAACCTCATAGTCCATTCTCTGCGCGAAATCCCCTAATACGTCCAGGTGCGTACGCGAAGAAAGACACGCATAAGCAATGCGATTGACCCGGTCGAGCACGAGACTGCCTGTGCCCTCCAGAAAGTGTCCGTCGTTTTCATGTGCTGACAGATCGAGAACTTCGCGAACCTGGAACCCGTGCGTCTCCGAGAGCGCACTGATGATGTCCGGTCGACGCTCAGTTCGACGGTTGCGGGCCTCCATCGGGTAGAGCACAACCGTCCCGTCGGCGTGAAAGCTGACCCAGTTATTGGGAAAAACCGAATCCGGCGTATGCGGTTCCACACAGTCGTCAAATTGCACGACAAAGATGCCATGCGACTCTAATGCACTGCGCAGCGCATCGAACTCTTGTGCGGCATCGAGCTGCTGTTGTTGCGGTGACGACGTGTTCTTGCCCTGAAAGCGATTTGACGCTGCTGTGTCCGGATTGCTCTGGAATCGCACCGGTCTGATCATCAAGACGGCATTTGCGAGTTGAGATTCCGGGGTCAAGGACATATCGTCTAATCTTAGTATGCGGGAAGCGAAGCTTGCCGTTGCGTCCACGGGAATTCAAGCTGGAGCCTGCACTTTGAAAGCAAATTCAGGAAAATGTGTCATGGCCATTATCAAAAGCCCGGCCTGGATCAGTTTCATTTGGTTTGGCATGACTGCCGGCATATCCATGCTCGCAACGCCGGTACGATTTAGTGTCGCGACCATCACCAGGCCAATTGCACTCGATGTCGGGCGATCGGTTTTCGCCGCACTCAATAAAGCGGAATTTGTCGCTCTGATCATTCTGCTGATAATGGTCAGAATATCGGGACAAAGCAGGACGTTATTGGCCGCTTGCATCGGACTGGCGATGATCCTGATGGCGCAGGCCGTTTGGTTGCTGCCGGAACTCGCCGCCCGAACCGACCTGATCATCGCCGGCATAACACCGCCGCCGTCCATCGTGCATTCTGCCTACTCCGTCCTTGAGCTTACAAAACTGGCTTTGTTATTCTGGCTCGGCTTTCGGTCGTTGCAAGCGCTTGCCAACAAGGAGAACGGTGTCTGATGCCCGCGCTAGGTATATCCCTGATTTTTCAAGTTGCGCTTATCGTGCATGTGCTGCGTACAAACAGGCCTTACTACTGGGTGATGATCATCTTTATTCCTGGCATAGGTCCGCTGGTCTATTTCATCGTTGAATTGTTGCCAGAGCTGATGGATAGCCGCCAGGCACGCAGTGCGGTTAGAGGCATTAAGAAAACTCTGGATCCAGGCGCAGACCTGCGTCAACTGACAAAAAAACATCGCTTGTCCGGGAGTGTCGATTCCTCTCGTCGGCTGGCCGGGGAACTGCTGCAATCAGGCCAGGTTGAAGAAGCAATCGAACACTACCAACAAGCGCTAACCGGCCTTTACGAAGACGATCCAGACCTGTTGCTTGGCCTTGCCACGGCACAGTTTGGCAACGAGAATTTCGAGGAAGCCAGTCAGACGCTGGATCGACTGAAAGACAAACACCCTGACTTTCAATCGTCCGATGGACACCTGCTCTATGCCCGCTCAGCCGAGGCCTGTGGCGACAACGACAAGGCACGCGAGGAATACGCAGCAGTCGCAGCCTATTACGCTGGCGCGGAGGCGCGCCTGAGATATGCCACCTTTCTCGAAAACACGGGTGACGTCGATGCTGCAAAGGCAGAATATGATGAGATCCTGGCAGCCGCCGACGTCGCCCCGCGGCACTTCCGAAAAGCGCAAAAAGAATGGATTAGCGAAGCAAAAGCAGGTTTTCGCCGATTATCGAGTCAGTGAATCGTGATTTTTCAAAATCATGAACTTATTGCCAGTGACGGACATGAGGTCAAAGTCTGCGACTGGCGACCTTCACCAGGCGCAGGTACGAAAGCGGTTGTGCAAATCTTGCATGGCCTTGGTGACCATGCCATCCGTTACGATCGATTTGCGAACGCATGCGTCGCGCAAAACCTCGCCGTAGTTGCTCACGATCATCGCGGACATGGAAAACAAGAAGGCTACGGACACTTTGCCGACTCCGGCGGCTGGAACAAAGTTATAGCGGATGTATCGCAGGTACGTCAGGACATTGCGCTGCAATACCCGAAGCTGCCAGTTATTCTGTTCGGCCACAGCATGGGTTCGTACATCGCGCAAAGCTTTGTTATGCGGCACAGCGGCAACAATGCCGCGCTTATACTGTCCGCAACAACGC
>QIHS01000495.1 GCA_003229095.1 Woeseia sp.
ATGGTGCCGATGGCCGGACTCGAACCGGCACAGCTCTCGCCACTGCCCCCTCAAGACAGCGTGTCTACCAATTCCACCACATCGGCTTAATTCTTGCTGCCATACACCTATTCAGGTGAGGCAGGCTATTCGCCCGGACTCTCCGTATCCAATTCCGGAATGGTTGCATCCTCTGCTATCGCCTCTTCATCCTCGAGTGCCGGCACTCCGTCGTCCGCCGGAACCGTCGCTGGCATTTGTTGCTCTGTGACTTCGCTCGCCGGGAGATTTTCAATCAGGCTATCGGGCGAACTGCTGCTCTGGGTGCTGAGATAAGCCAGCGTCAGGCTGGTCGCAAAAAATGCCGTTGCCAGAATAGCCGTCACCCGCGAAAAGAAACTCGACGATCCACGTGCACCGAAGACCGTTCCTGATCCGCCAGAACCAAAAGCCGCACCGGCATCAGCCCCCTTGCCTCGCTGGATCAGCACCAGGACGACGAGGACCAGCGCGATCAGCGTGTGAACGATCAGAATTGTTGTTTGCATGTTCTCCATTATTCTCTCAACCTTGTTGGACTGCCGCCGCCGCGTCGGCGATCGCCAGAAAATCCTCGAATTTCAATGACGCGCCGCCAATCAGGCCGCCGTCAATGTCCGGATTCGAAAACAATCCGGCCGCATTGTCGCCTTTTACGCTGCCGCCATACAGTATTCTGACCTTCCCGGCGACATCTTCATTGCGATCCGCCAAAACGGCCCGAATGTGGCGGTGCACATCCTGCGCCTGCTCAGGGCTTGCAGTTTCGCCAGTGCCAATGGCCCAGACCGGTTCATAAGCAACCACGGCACTATCAAAGGCGTCTATACCCGTCGCATCCAGAACAGTATTGAGCTGTTCGTCAATCACAGCCTCGGTCTGACCCGCGGCGCGCTGCTCCAGGGTCTCCCCAACGCAAAGTATTGGTTTTAACCCAGCCGCAAGCGCTGCCTGAAATTTTGCAGCCACAATCTCGCTGGTCTCGCCCATCAGCGCACGCCTTTCAGAGTGCCCCACAATGGCATATTCACAGCCCATCTCGCGCAACATTGACCCCGCCGTCTCGCCGGTAAATGCGCCAGATTCGTGTTCCGAAATACTCTGGGCACCGAGCCTGACCTGACTGTCACTCAAACTGCAAGAAACCGCTGCAAGATAAGGAAATGGCGGACAAACCAGCAACTCCACCGATTCATTGGCAGGCGAACCGGCAATAATGCCGCTGACCAACGTCGTGTTGGCGGCGATACTGCCATTCATTTTCCAGTTTCCAGCGACCAGGTATCCGCGCATTGTCTGTAAATCCGTCAGCGTGAAAAAGCGCGCAAGGATACCGAGCCATACGGATCAACGCAACGCATAAAGGGTGAGCTAAAGGGCAGGTAGTCTTTCAGGCGGTGCGGGTAGCAGAACGGGCCGCTTCCGCCACGACTGACGCCAGGCGCTCGGCGAGGCTCAAAACCTGGCTCGCATCCTCGCCCTCCACCATCACCCTGATGACCGGTTCAGTGCCAGAGGCACGAAGTACTATGCGGCCAGTCTGCGCCAGTTCGGCCTCTGCCTGTTCAATAGCCTCGTTGATCTGCGGACTCCGATCAAGATCTATTCTTTGCTCTATTTTGACATTGATCATCGTTTGCGGGTAACGCTCCATGCCGGCGGTGAGCTCCGAGAGCTTCTTGCCGGTTTTTTTCATGATGGCAAGAATCTGCAGTGCGCTGACGAGGCCGTCTCCAGTGGTGGTTTTGTCAAGACAAATCATATGCCCGGATGTTTCCCCACCAATGGTGCCGCCGGTCGCCCGCAACGTCTCAAGGACGTAACGATCACCGACCGCAGCACGTTTAAACTCGATGTTCTGTCGCTCAAATGCATGTTCGAGGCCGAGATTGCTCATGACCGTGCCGACAACCGGCCCTGTTAAGGCCCCCTCGTCGTGCCTGGCCGTGGCCAAGACATATAGAAGCTGATCGCCGTCGACCAGTTGCCCCTTTTCATCGATCATCAATACCCGATCACCATCGCCATCGAGCGCAATGCCGACGCTGGCGTCAACTGCAACGACTGTTTTTTGCAGCAACTCCGGCTCGGTCGTGCCACAGCCATCGTTAATATTTCGGCCATTGGGCGAGCAGCCAATCGTGATGACTTGGGCGCCCAGTTCATTGAGCGTACGCGGCCCGACCTTGTAGCCCGCGCCATTTGCACCATCGAAAACAATCTTCATGCCGTCGAGATCGATATCGTCAGGGAAGGTAGAGGCGCAAAACTCCTGGTAACGAGTTCGGGCGGTGTCGATGCGTTTAGCACGGCCTAATCTTTTCGATTCAAGTGTGATCGCGGGCCTCTGCAAAAGTGCCTCGATTTTCTTTTCTACGTCGTCCGTCAGTTTCGCGCCGGTGCTGTCGAAAAACTTGATGCCGTTGTCGGAATACTTATTGTGAGAGGCACTAATGACAACGCCAAGATCGGCGTTGAATTCCTGCGTCAGGTTTGCGATTCCCGGGGTTGGCAGCGGTCCAAGCAACAACACATCTGCCCCGGCAGCAACGAAACCCGCCTCAAGCGCAGACTCAAACATATATCCCGACAAACGGGTGTCCTTGCCTATCAACACGGTGCCGCCCTCCGGCACAAGTACCTGTGCGGCGGCGCTTGCAAGTCGCATTGCAAATTCGGCACTCATTGGATCATCGCCAAC
>QIHS01000197.1 GCA_003229095.1 Woeseia sp.
GAAAAAGCATGTCGATACACATTACATCGATCCCGGCAGTCCATGGCAGAACCCGTATTGCGAAAGCTTCAATTCAATTTTTCGAATAACGTGTCTGGACCGTTGCCTGTTCAGTTCATTGACCGAAGCCAGGGTCATCATCAATCACTGGCTCGAAGAGTACAACACGGTCAGGCCGCATGGATCGCTGGGCGGCATGAATCCGGAGCAATTTTTACGGCGGTGGGCCGAAGGAAACATAAATCAACAACCGAAAACCCTAACAGGATGACTGAATGCGATCGAATCGAGAGACGCGCCGTCCCTGTGGCACTTCGAGCAAATTCTCGAGTGCTTCCTTTTGATCCAGCGTAGGCAATGCGGCCAACCGGTGCCAAAGTCGCTCCGTGGCGCGCCCACGGATCTCGATAATTAGAGCCTGCTCAGAAAGGACGCCCGCTAGGCGATCCACATGGCCTGCCTCGAGTTCGTCGGGATGTGCCTACAGTTGCAGTTCTCCGGCGGTGACAGAATTGTTGTGCTTCATGACCGCGGCATTTCTGCGAGCTGTCAAGTAAGCGCCAGAATCCTCAACATTGATCAAAGATGAAGACCGGTGGGTTAGATTGCACTGAGCAACTAAAGCCTACACAAGAACGTACTGTTATCGCGCCCGGTGATCCCGAAATTATCAGGTTAGCCGAAAAACCGAATACGGTCCCAACGGTGAACGTTCCAGCACCTTGGTTAGCCTCGATCAAATAGTTATCCCCTGGGCATGCGTCCTTCCACCTAAGCCGATAGGTGCTAAATGTAAGACTCGGATCGCATACTTGTGCGAGAGACGCCGAAACATTGGTGGGTGGAAACGAAATCGGATTGCAGCTTGGTGGCATCGGTGGCGGCGGTGGACCAGTTTCATCTTCATCCGTAGGGCCGTCGCAATCCGGGTCTGCGGAATCGATGCCACCATCACCATCATTGTCCATTCCATCTGAACATTGCGGAACGGCAGGTGACGGGATGGGGTCACCGCGGTAGTAATTTGCAACTGACTTTGCGGTTTGAGCAATCGTTTGGACGTTTTGGCGACTCGAAATGCCGTAGAAACTAGGGCTGCTATAGGTTGTCACTTCTGGGCAGTTGGAAAATGAGACACACGCATTTGGACCGGACAAGGCCGTTCTTGCGGTCTGAATACCGTAGGATGGAAACGTTTGGTAAACCAGTTTCCTGTCGGCTCGGCCGTTCGAATTAAGCGGCTCTGTTCCTGGATTGGGCGTAGCCCAGTGGCCTCCGCCCATTAGATGACCGATCTCATGCGCCGAGCCATTCTTGAGCAAATTACATGGCACTGCCGAAGCCGCTGTCGCCACAAGCGCGAACCATGCATCTTCGCTTCCGCGTAGATCCACTCCCTCACTGTCGGGCTGAAAACTACGACCGGCACCCAGCCATATACCGATGGCGCCCCCATCCGCCAACCCACATATCGGCAAAGTCCCTTGCGTGGTCTGGACCGAAGCCTCATCCGTGAGTAGAAGCGTAATGTCTGCCGCCCAGATTTCTCTCAGCGAAGGCGCGCCAGGGATTACTGGGGCGTCGACGAGGAGCTTGGCGATGTCAATTTGCGTTTGCCCCCTCCTTGCGGGAGAGGAAGTGGGATCGCAATGCCGGGGTTCGCGATTGTAAGCGAAACTGGCCCAATTCCTGACGTAGAATTCCACGTATTCTGAAGGAACGCGACGTGTTGATTTGCAGTGTTTTGACTGACGCTCGTGTCCCTTACGACCAGCACACGTATAGTCGTGTCCAATGCCGGCGGACTAACGTTGGCAGAAACGGAACTGCCGAGCAATAGTGCGAGAAAGAGTACTGCCCCCAAGTGTTTCATTGGATAAGCCCCTCACGTTTTAACCGTTCAATGATGATAGTTTCGCGCGGGTCTTCTCCCAAAGATATTCGAAAGGCTTCATATTCTCGTAATTTGCGCGCTGTCGCCGGGTCAATTTCGGCCCTTACAGGACCGTCTACGTTGTCCGGGAAAATCAATTTCGTTTCGTCGATTTCGTACAAGATATGGTACGGACCCCCCATGCCCAGCAGAGTCAACTCATACCGTCCTGGTGAAACTCGAGGTATCAGCGTCGCGTTAACACCATAAAATTGATCCGGATTGTTCTTGGCGTTACTAAAGCGATCTATTCTCGAAGGAGCGAGCAATTCTCTAGAGTCAATAAGAATTTCAAGATTGGCGTCCGAGGCTTTGTCGACTTCGTTCAAGAAGGCGTAGATATCGACACGAGTAATCGCTCTGAACGCAAGGTCCGCAGCCTCAGCGCTGCCGAGCTGCTCGATCAAATCTTCCGCGCTAATTCCCGGCTCAGCGATCTGCCCATGCCAGATTATCGAACCAGTAAGATTATCAATGTCAACTGATTTGCCATCTGCGACTAGCGATACGTCGTCAAATAATGTTATCGAAATGGGGCCAGCTGTTGTTAAGAGGTCCGTGTTGACCTTAACGAGCCGATGACGGCTCGCCGCGTATGTATGTTTTCGTATGTAGTAGTCATTCTTCGCGCGAACAACGGCTTCTTCAGACGCCGTAAGTGGCGATAGCAGTTCAGGGGCTTGATCTTGCGTTTGCCCCGCGAGCGGTACGAAAATCATGGCAAGAGATAGGATTGCACCTTCCATTCGGTTCATGCTTAGGTCCTCCGAGCAGTAGGCCGAGAATTAATCTTTTGCTACCCTTGACTAAGTGTACAAGGCGAAGTAGCAAGGTATGCGATGCGTTAACGGCAGGTTTTAATTTCCGTCTCGCTGCGTCATGATACTTTCGCGAGAATGCCGTCGTCAGCCGGCACCGGCAACAACG
>QIHS01000215.1 GCA_003229095.1 Woeseia sp.
TTGCAGAGAGCCTCGCCAAGCCGTCGCAAATGTCCCTTGTGCGCCAAAGAATCGCCATGAACCTGTTTTTCAATCATGGGCGGGCGACGGAATTTGCAATGGACTGGATGCGGGAAAACGTTCTGCAGTCGTGTACACCAACAAAGAGTCAAGATAATGTTTTTATTGCCAACTAGCCGTCTCTTGAGATGCGCATGCGCAGCGCATGGTTCGATAAACATCGGTTTTTCTCAGCTAACCGCCCGGACTGGAAACCCAAACTTACGTCGCTGTGTCAGTACTTCACCTGGCGCCAGGATTTGGTCCGGTATTCTCCTGGCTGTATTGCTACCCGGTATTTCTTTGGCGAGTGACGAGGTGGCAGGGGGCTCCGAATCGTCATCCATTGACTGGGACCTTCGCGGTCGCCTGCAAGTCGACGGTGCCCAGTTTAGCAGCGACAACCCGCTGTTCATGGACGACTTCCAGATACGTCGTGCTCGCCTGGCCCTGATCGGAAAATGGACGTTCGGTTTGAGCATGAAACTGGAGTACGAATTTGGTGGCGACTCGCTCAGGCCAAAGAGCTTGTATTTTCGTAAGAAGCTGGGGGAAAGCAGCGAAATAAGAGTCGGCCACTTCAAGGTGCCGGTCAGTCTGCAGACAGCAACCAGTTCGCTAAATAATACTTTCATGGAACGCTCTCTCCCTAATGTCGGAACGACCGGTTACCGCTTGGGCATGATGGCATCGACCTATGGCGACTTTTGGTCGGCATCCAGTGGCATTATCGGCGGCAGGCTTTCCAGCGAGTTTGAAGTGGGCAACGAGGGCCTTGGCTTTTTTGCACGTGGCGTACTAAATCCGGTCAGGAGTAAGAACCATCTGTGGCACTTCGGACTGAGTTCTGAAATTCGACGTTATGGCGCAGGTGACACCATGCGTCTGCGGTCCCGACCGGAATCTGACCTGACTGACATACGCCTGGTGGACACGCAGCGTATCGCTGACCTGGACCAGAGTTTGCGATACACAGCGGAGTTTGCGTGGAAACGCAAATCGATCGGCGTACAGGCCGAATACATGGGCTTCAAAGCGAAACGCCTGATCGGGCCTGATCTGGACTTTTCCGGCTGGTACGCGCAGGCCGGGTGGTTCATTTCGGGGGAGTCACGCCGGTACAATCGTCGCAAAGGCCGTTTCCGGAAAACGATTCCGGAGGGGCGATTCGGGGCATGGGAAGTTGCGTTTCGCTATAGCACAGTTGACCTGAACAGCTTCGATATTCTCGGTGGTGAGGAAACCAACAGAAGCGTCGCGTTGAACTGGTATACGACCAAGTCTCTTCGGTTTTCTCTAAATTACATCGATGCTACAGCCCGTCCAAATATAATCGGTGCAGCTGAAAACCTGTCAATCATTCAGGCACGATTCCAGTTCACTTTTTGAATGGTGAGAAACGAACAGAAGAGATGACAAACATCGGAAATGTGCAGTTCCTGATCGAAATGAAACGGAGTTTCTGACGTTGTAACTCGTCCACAGGCATTGGGCCCGGCGGGCAGAAACCAGGGATTGGCCATTCTGTTGAGGTACTATCGCGCTTTTGGCGGCGATTATCGATCTGGCAGCAGGTGTGCGAGCATTTTTGGCCCTTTCTTGACCCGTTTGCAACCAATTAGTGAAATTGACACGTCAAACCATTGTGAAGCCTAAAACAGCACCTTTTCTTCATATGGACGACAAGCGCCTCGTCAAGGTTCTGCTGTCCGGAGATCAGCAGGCCTTTCGAGGATTCTTCGACGATAACTACGGACGTCTATACAGATTCGCACTGCCACGCCTGTCAAACGATACTCATGCCGCCGAGGAACTGGTTGTTCAGAGTCTTTCCAAGGCCCTGATCAACCTGGAGTCGTATCGGGGCGAGGCGCAGCTTTTCACCTGGTTGTGCACTATTTTAAGAAACGAGATCACGGACTGGCAGCGGAAGCAAAGTCGTTTGAAAGAGCGTATTGTACTCACGGAAGATTTCCCGGGAATCAAGGCGGCTGTTGAGTCATTCCATGCTCCTGTATCGGATGAGCCGGCTCACAACCTCGAGCGCACGGAAACAGCACGCCTGATCAAGGTCGCGCTGGACCATCTGCCTGTGAAATACGGTAACGCGCTGGAATGGAAGTACATCGAGGGATATTCGGCGCAGGAGATTGCCAATCGACTGAATATGGGACTGGAGGCAACCAACTCGCTTCTCGCCAGGGCCAGGCGGGCTTTTGCAGACGTATTCGGTACGCTTGCAGAACGGCCCGCAAGAACGGCTCATTAAGGCCATCATCATGACCAAAGACGACAACGATACCTCTACACCAAACGATGAGTTGCTCGCGGAACTCTTCGCCAACGTGACGCCACGATCGAAGCCTCCGGCTGAAGCACATGACAAAGCGTTCGCAACTTTGGAATCGCAATGGCGAAATCTTACGCTTCGACGTCAGAGGCGCAATCGATTGGTGTCGTGGGGTATTGCGGCATCACTACTTCTTGCGGTCGGCATCACCACTTTCTGGATTGGTGAGGCCCGGCAAATGGTCGTGGCGCCGGTTGCGGAGATTGCGAGAACAACGGGCAGTAGCATTCTGGTAAACGACGTAGAAATCGATGCTTCGCCCCGGAATTCTTCCTCGTTCTCAATTGGCGAGACACTGGTAACCGGGCCGGATTCGCG
>QIHS01000302.1:0-2703 GCA_003229095.1 Woeseia sp.
TTTCCGCCTGCGCGTCAGAAAGCGTTGATTGCCAACTATCTTGACAAGCTTCGGGTGTCTTAGGTACTCAAGCGACGCTATTTCATCTTACGTCCTGTAGCAGCCGTTGGAACGATACGATTTCGACAGTTTTTTGTTACGTTGCCAAGAATCACTCACTAGACTAAGTGCTGTAGTCGATAGACTGTTTGTCTGCGAATTTGGCATGCGAGTTCAATAAACCAAATAATAACAGGTAGTTACCTATACGGTTCTCGCTAACGCAACCGGTCAGAGTGCCTTTTTGTGAGGTTGTCATTTGACAACCTCCTGACAAACATCTATTTTCCACATGAAGACCAAGTTAAATGACACGAAATCGGCACCCGAAAAATGAAGTGCCCATACAACGAAATGGCGTGCCGATGTGGGATGTTTTGTATAGCGAGTATTGCAAGTACACCGCGCAATGCCGCCAGTCACGCCAAGAAAATTAGAAGAGTTGTTGATAACTGCACAGAGAAAGACAACTAGGAGAAGACACGAGTAATTGATATGAACCAATACGATTTCACACTAAAGTTTGCGCTGCCGCAACACGATGTAGATCCTGAGGTATTTGTTGAGCAACTTTTTGCCGATAGCTGCGATGACGCACTTATCGGTATCGGACAGTACGGTAGGTTAGCGCTCGACTTTACGCGCGAAGCGTCTTCTGCAGGCGAGGCGGTACTGAGCGCATTGTCCGATGTTCAACGAGTCATTCCAGGCGTCAGGCTAATTGAAGCGTCGCCAGATTTCGTTGGGTTGACAGACATTGCAAAAATCCTGGGTTTTACGCGCCAGAATATGCGCAAGCTATTCGTAAAGAGTGGGCCGAAGTTTCCTCTGCCGGTTCACGATGGCAAGCCAGCGATTTGGCATCTCTCGGCGGTATTGGATTGGTTCGAAAATGAGAAGGGTCGAGATATGGATAGATCGCTACTTGAGGTTTCTCGCGTAAATATGCAGTGCAATCTTGTAAAGGAGGCGGCCGGTCTCGATGAAGGAGTGAGAAATCGAATTAAGGCGCTTGTCGCCTAAACGAGCCCTTTTTCATTTGATGAGATTTAGCGCAATCCGGGGTTCTACCGAAAGATTGGCGTCAAATTGTCCGGAATTCGGGGCGCTTTCGCGGCATTTTTTCGGGTAAGCAGGGCGTTGCATGGGCATAAGAGAAATCGACAGGGGGCAGCTCTATGTTGTATGTGCGGCAATCGCATGTTTCATGGCGCTTTGACGCACTCCTGCACGCCAACGACGTTTCTGCACAAAGACGTGAATGTGTAGAAAACTGGCACCTTCCAATGCCTTGAATAACAATGTACTGTTTAGTTATAGGTATTGGTATTTGCTTGGTGACAGCTGGTCATCAAAAGAGAAGAAGTGCAACTCAGTGAAAACCTGACAGTTCAGAACGGCGGGAATTGACAGGGGATAATTGGAGATGAAAAGCAGGCTGGGGTTTGAAACGAAACTATATCTGGTGATCGCAGCCTTGATTGCACTCGGCGCCGTGCAGGCGCAGGAAAATGAGCGCGACCGGAGAGATCAGCAGAGAACAAGACAAGCTCAGGCAGTAAGTCAGCATGTGTACGACAAGATTCAGCGAGCGCAGGAATTCGCTGATACTGAGAACTACGATGCAGCTTTTAGCCTGCTCAACGGTCTCAGAGAAAGCGATAGCCTGACAGACTATGAAAGATCAAATGTGCTGCAACACCTGGGCTTTCTTCAGTACGGCACCGGCGACACGCTGGCCGCAATCTCGACCTATTCGGAACTGCTTTTGATTCCTGGCCTCGAAGGGCAGATTCGCAAGCAAATTGTATTAGTTCAGGCACAGCTCAATTCAGCGGCAGAACGCTATGCCGATGCGATTCAGCTTTACGAGGAATGGTTCGCACTGGAGCCAAACCCCGCACCAGCGCCATTCGTTCAGTATGCCAAGATCCTTTATCAGCTCGATCGTTACAGCGACATGATCGGGCCGATTGAATCGGCACTGGAAATCGCAAAAAATCGCGACATGCCCGCCAAGGAGGACTGGTACGTTCTCTTGAACTTTGCCTATTTTCAACAAGAGGATTTTCGCGAAGTACGCAATATCCAGAAAATTTTACTCGCGACCTGGCCAAAGAAAGCTTATTGGTTGTCGCTTGCCGGCGCCTACGCCGAACTGGGTGAGGACAACAATCTATTTGCCTCCTACGACGCCATGCATACGCTCGGGCTGCTGGAAAGGGAGGCGGAATTCCTGACGATGGCCCAGCTATATATGCAGCACGACGTTCCGTATAAAGCCGGCATGTTGCTCGAAACAGCAATGGAAAACGATAATGTGGCGCGCAATGCTAAGAATTATCGATTGTTGTCACAAGCCTGGTCTCTCGCACAGGAAGATGAGCGGTCCGTTCCCGCACTCACAGAAGCGGCACGACTGAGCGAGGAGGGCGAACTGGATCTGCGGCTGGCTAACGCCTACTTAAATCTGGGCCAATACGCGGAGTGTACCAGCGCGGTCAGGGGCGGGCTCAAGAAGGGAGCAATACGGAGCCCCGACAATGCGTGGATTACCTTGGGCATGTGTCTCTATAACCAACAGAGATATGACGAGGCGATCAATTCCTTTCGTGAGGCGGGGAAGACGCAACGATCATCTGAAATTGTCGATCAATGGGTTGC
>QIHS01000302.1:2719-4833 GCA_003229095.1 Woeseia sp.
TATGCTGAATCGGCACTGCGAGAAAGGCTGGCACAACTTTCCAGTCGCCAGGAGGCCATGCAGTGAAAATGTGTCGGGTCTAAATGTCGACAACAAACCTGACACCACTGTTAGATCACATCGAGTTAAATGCGTCTCAAGCGATAGCGTCAATTCCTCGTTCCCGAACAAGGTTCAGCAATTTCAAAGAGGAGCCACTGGGTGAGACCCATGAGCAAAAGGCTAATCTGCGCTATACAGCCAATTACTAGCATCGTTGAATCAGCCGCGAACAGATCAAAATTGCTGTCAGCGGCGTGACGAGGATGCACGTGACGCCCGGAATATCACTGCTTATCGTACAATGCGGTAGAAGTTTATTCGCTTAGTGGATTTCTCTTGGGCTTTTTACTCGCACCGGGCACTGTTGACAATTTCCAGCGCAATGGCGCAGTCGTCATTCGTGGTCTGTTCTTGCGCTGCTCGAATCCGGCATTGAGGAAAACCTTCGCAATCCCAGCAATCGCGCAAAAATCGCCAGCCGACCGGACGATCCGGGCCGCTTCTTCGAAGACTTTTGTAACTGGCAGCAGATCGATGCCTACGCCCGCTTCATCATGGAATCGAACGTCGGGGAGGTCGCGGCTCAACTGACGCGAAGCCGGCAATGCAGGCTTTACCATGACCACCTGCTCGTCAAGGAACCCGGCACCCACCAACCAACACCATGGCACCAGGACCAGCCCTACTACAACATTTCAGGGCAGCAAAATGTCAGCATGTGGATTCCCGTCGATAAGGTCGACCGTGACACAACACTGGAATTCATCGCAGGTTCGCATCTCGGCCCCTGGATGATGCCGCGGACGTTTCTGGACAAACAGTCAAAATGGTTTCCGGAGGGCTCTCTGCAGGAATTGCCAGACATCGATGCGTGCCGCGATGACTGCAACATCATCGGCTGGACGCTTGAGCCCGGTGACGCGGTTTGTTTTCATATGCTCAGTTTGCACGCAGCTGCTGGTGTTTGCGGCAATGCTCGACGGCGCGCGTTCTCGATTCGCTTCCTCGGCGATGATATAAGACATGCGCCGCGTCGCTGGCCGACGTCACCGGATTTTCCGGGATTGGCAGACGACATTCCGGAAGGTGCGCGAATGAATCATCCCTTGTTTCCAATCTTGTTCGGCGAGCAGCCAGCAGGGGTGATCACAAATGCAGGCTAGACTTTTTGTATTGGTGTTATCAGTCCTCGTAGTGTTGCCAGGCAGTGTGCATGCGGCTTCAACACAGCATCAGGGCAAGGTTGTTCCTTCGCAAATTTGCCGCGGACTCTGGATCGTGCCGGTCAGCTATGGCGACCATCCGGACAAAACAATTCGACTCATTTTGGATACCGGCGCGAACGTGACCAGCGTCGACCCGGATGCCATTGAGCGGATTACCAATCGGCGCCTCCGTGAGGGACGGAAGATTCGCCTGAAGAATGGCGAGGCCGGTCCGCTGAAAATCGGCAGTATCAAAGTCACGTCACACGAGATGGACAAATTATCCCGCGCGCTCGGCACTGATGTTGACGGTATTCTCGGTTTCCGGACTTTCCGCAGCATGTTGCTGACTCTGGATTACCTGAATTCAGAAATTCGCGTGGCGAACGGTGAGTTGCCGAAGGTCGATGATCTGACGATTTTCCGTGACTATGGCAAATCGAGGCCTTTCGTGTCCCTGACTTTGGCCGGGACCGGCCATACAGTTCTCGTCGACTCAGGTGCTACGGGCGGGCTGACGTTACGCGACAGCGACGTTACGACTTGGCAGCATGCGCCAATCGCTACGTCCGGCTCTGTGCGTTACAAGACCATCCAGCTAAATACGAAAGGGCGGGCGCAGGGTGCCTGGTCATTCGGCCCGCTGACGATCGACGAACCGATTGTCGGGATTGCCAGCAGCGGTTCGCGCCTTGCAGGTTTCGAAATCCTGCAGCGATTTGCGTGGACGTTTGATCAGCGCAATGACCGAATCCGCATGCAGGCGGACTCGGATGAGCCCATCCTGATGAAGTCAGTCACAGGCACAGGGTTAATCCTTAACCCGAAGAACGAGGGCTTTGAAGTTGTTCGTGTGCTTGTCGGGAT
>QIHS01000367.1 GCA_003229095.1 Woeseia sp.
CCCCAGCGACGATCTGCGTTCGGGCGGCAATAACAGCCGAAGCCTGCTGTCGCCTGAGCATGGCGTGTGCGATTTCGGGCGCATAGGCAAGCTTGCCGCTTTCAAAGTTCCTGACTCGAACGGAAACGGCCTTTTTGGAGAAAAACGGGTTCGCCCAGCGCAGGCCAGCTTCCCTGGCAGTGCCCGCGTAAGCACCAAAGAGCTGTAACACACGCAAATAAATCGCAGTCACCATTCACCTACCTTCTCAACTACTACCCATAACTCTTTGTTTTATCGTTACCTATTTTCGGATGGTTCGCCCTATACGCCGATAAGAAATTGAACAGCGCTTGCGTTAGGCTGGCCTGCCACGACCCGCCTACCAGACCGTAAACTATCGACACCGTAGAAACTGCAGCTTCCAGTTCCACGCGTTCAGAGGAGATTGGCCAGATATTCAAATGGGTTATCTACTCGTTGCTAATCGTTAACTGGGGCTATTACATATTTGATGAATGGCGAATCGCACAGCACACGCTTGTTGCGGGGGATTCGCTGCGCGAATACTTCAATTCCTATGCCACCTCTCTGGATGAATTGGCCTGGTTCACGATGCTGTTTCTGTTCGAAGCTGAAACCTACTGGCTCGATACCGAAGCGATGACGCGGCTAAAGCGACGGCTATTTGTTGCCTTGCGGATCATCTGTTACGCATTTCTAGCACATACCGTCTACGCCTACATTTTCAACTACTACGAACTCACCCAGGCGCCGGTCCTGCCCGCGATCAGTTCAACTTGTGACCTGATCGCAGAGAATTTCTCGTTTGTCAGAAACCTCGCCTACACCGCGATAGATGCGAATAACTGCGGTGCGTTGAGTTCTGCCAGTGCCTTTTACCAAATCGGCAATGATCCGATCGTCACCGATCTCGCCGGATTGCTCGAGTTAAAACTTCTTTACGCTGTAGATATCGAGAACGCGCTCATCTGGCTGGGCGTGGTTCTGACCATCGAACTGGTGGTATTGCTGCAGGAGCGCGGCATATCCGGGGGGCCGCTGATCAGCGGCTGCAACTATCTGACTTTGGCGTTGTACACGGTGCTGGTGGGTAACGCCATCGTGTGGTTCTGGAAGGGGCACTGGGTATACGGCTGGGATCAATTATTGTGGATTGGTGGCTTTGCAGCGATCGGCAGCAATCTCTCGCAGTGGCGTGACGAACTCAAAGAGGAAGCTGTCCTGGCCTGAGAATTTGCCTATACTCTGGCGTCTGCCAAACCGGCGATTCGACAACAATTCAGGGGAAACAGATGTCTCTTCGAGCAAAAGCTGCTTTTGCGAGCATAGCAATCACACTATTAATGTCCGCTTGCGGGCCGGCAGAGCAAACTGAGCCAGCCGCTGCCGCAGACAACGCGGTTGTCGACACGGCAGCCATTGCCCTGGAAATCGCACAGAACTCAATCATCATTGATACCCATATCGATGTGCCCTATCGCATTGAAGAGGTGGCGATTTCGACTATCCTCGCGCAGTCGCCGGCGGCCTCAATGCACCATTCATGTCTATTTACACTCCGGCAGGGCTTGAAGCCGAGGGGCGATCCAAAGAAGTGGCCGAAAAGCTGATCGATCTCGTTAATCGCATCGCTACCGAGTCGCCGGATAAATTTGCAATTGCGCTGTCACCCGCGGACATCGAATCGCAGTTTGCAGCCGGCATTATTTCGCTGCCGATGGGAATGGAAAATGGTTCACCGATCGAAGGCGACCTTGCCAATGTGCAGCACTTCTTTGATCGTGGCATTCGCTATATAACGCTCACGCACGGGTTGTCCAACCATATTTCGGATTCGTCTTACGACGACAACAAACAATGGGATGGCCTGAGTGAATTCGGCGTTGAGGTGGTCAGGGAGATGAACCGCATCGGCATGATGGTGGATATCAGTCATGTATCAGACGCCGCATTTTGGGACGTAATGGAAATTTCCACTGCACCGGCTATTGCATCGCATTCTTCAGCACGGCACTTCACCCCGGATTGGGAACGCAACATCGGTGACGACATGATCGTTCGACTCGCTGAGAATGGTGGCACGGTCATGATCAATTACGGATCCGCATTTATCGTGCAAAGAGCGCTGGATTACGGCTCGGCGAAAGGGGATGCCTATTCAGCCCATCTTGAAGAAAACGGCATCGAAGACTCGGACGAAGTGCAGGCCGCGTTTGACACCGATTACGAGGCAGAGCATGGCGGCTATCCATACGCAACACTGGATGAGACTCTGGATCACTTCGATCATGTTGTCGAACTGGTCGGCGTTGACTATGTTGGCATTGGCTCCGACTACGACGGCGTCGGCGACAGCCTGCCAATTGACCTTAAGGATGCGGCAAGCTATCCCAACCTCATCGAAGGCCTTCTCGGCCGCGGCTACAGTGAGGAAGATGTGATCAAAATTCTCGGCGGCAACCTGCTACGCGTGTGGCGTGAGGTTGAAGCCGTTGCGGCGGGGTCTGCGCATTAGTCAACAAGGAGGGAGTCAATTCATGAAGCCCGGCAAATCTGCATTGTGGTGGCCGTACACAATCGTCCTGGCTGTGCTCCTGGGCGCTTGCTCGCCCGGTCCCGCCGATTACGATGTGATCATTCGTGGCGGTACAGTATATGACGGACTTGGCAGAGCGCCGGTGCAAGTCGACGTCGCGATCAATGACGATCGAATCGCCGCAATGGGTGACTTGCAGGAATTTTCCGCGGCAAATGAGATTGATGCCCGAGGGATGGCGGTTTCGCCTGGCTTCATCAACATGCTGTCGTGGGCAACAGAATCGTTGATTCACGACGGACGCGGCCTCAGCGACATCAAACAGGGCGTCACGCTCGAGGTGATGGGCGAAGGACAATCCATGGGCCCGTTGAGCGACGTCATGAAACAGGCCGCGCGTGATCGCCAGGGTAGCATTCAATACGCTATCGAATGGACGACACTCGGCGAGTACCTGGAATTTCTCGAGCACAAAGGCGTGTCACCGAACGTCGCTTCATACGTCGGCGCAACGACGCTGCGCGTTCACGAAGTAGGTTACGAGAACAGACCTGCGACTGAAGACGAACTAGCACGCATGCAGGAACTTGTCCGGCAGGCAATGCGTGAAGGCGCCATGGGTGTGGGTTCATCGCTGATATACGCGCCCGCCAATTTCGCCAGTACAGAAGAGTTAATCGCCTTGGCTCGAGCTGCTGGCGAATACGACGGTGCTTATATCTCGCACATTCGTTCGGAGGGCAATCGCCTTGAAGAAGGCGTGCAGGAACTGATCAAGATCGCCAGCCTGGCAGATGTGCCAGCCGAAATTTATCACCTGAAAGCATCTGGCAAGGAAAACTGGCACAAGTTGTCAAACGTTTTTGAGATGGTCGAGTCTGCCCGCGATGCCGGTTTGAGAATTACTGCCGATATGTACAGCTACACGGCAGGTTCAACCGGACTGGATGCGACCATGCCACTTTGGGTTCAGGAAGGCGGACATGATGCGTGGGTCGAAAGACTCTCGGACCCCGCTATTCGTGCACGGGTGATGGAAGAAATGAAGCAGCCAACTGACGAATGGGAAAACTTTTATGTCGCTGCCGGTCCCGACAACATACTGCTCGCGGAGTTTCGCAATGATGCGCTGCGTCAATATGTAGGAAAAACGCTGCAACAGGTTGCCGATGAACGAGGCAAGGACCCGGCAGAAACTGCGATTGAGCTGGTTATCGAAGACAACAGTCGCGTTGGCGCCGTGTTTTTTCTGATGTCAGAAGAAAATATCCGTCGAAAAATCAGAAAGCCCTGGGTCAGCTTCGGGTCTGATGCAAGAGCGCTCGCGTCAGAAGGTGTATTCCTGGAGTCTGGCCCGCACCCGCGCACCTATGGCAACTTCGCAAGAATCCTGGGCAAATATGTACGCGACGAAAAAGTTATCTCACTCGCGGAAGCAATACGACGAATGACGTCGCTGCCGGCTGACAACATCGGAATACTCGATCGCGGTGAACTTCGCGAAGGATTCTACGCAGACATCGTCGTCT
>QIHS01000458.1 GCA_003229095.1 Woeseia sp.
ACATCTGCAGTATCTTGAGTCTTGGAAGCGTAACTTTCAGACCGGCTTTGCGTAATTCCTGACGCTGTAACATTGGCTGGGCCTCGCTTTAGCGATACGGAAACCGGGCGGCTACCGCGGCGACTGACAAGACGGTATCATGCGCGCCTGTTATTGCCCAGTTGATACAATCAGGCTGACGCAGTTACTGTAAGAACTCGCCAAAATTGCACCAATTGCCTATTCTGATGTCGAACCCAAACATGATAAAAAGACTGCCTGTTTTCCTGCTTCTTGTGACCATTTTTCTGTTGAGTGGCTGCGTATACCAGGCTTCCTTGTCGCAGGGAAACCTGTTGGATCAGGAAGACATTGACCAGATCGATGTGGGTATGACACGTGGTCAGATTCGCTTCCTGCTGGGTACGGCTATGGTCGATGACCCGTTTCACGAGAATCGCTGGGACTATATTTATTACCTCAGAATCGGGCGACAGGACGCGGTATTCAAGCGTTGGATTTCGATATATTTCGATGGCGACAAGGTCACAGAAATCATTAAAGATCAGGAACTTAATGAAGACTTGTAGTCCGCGCCCGGTCAGTCTTTCGCTGCCACAGATGCCGCCCCGCCCATAAACTGGCCTTCTTCGGCCAACGCCTTGCGAGCATCGCGCGGATCGACAATCAGTGGCCGCAGAACTTCCACCCGGTCGCCCTCCTTCAGCGGGTCTGCAAATGTCGATGGATGTCCCCAAATTGCGACGGCGCATGATTCGAAGTCGATATCTGAAAATCTGACGGCCAGGCCTGACGCTCTGAGCGCGCTGGAGACGGTGGCGTTCGCTGCCAGTTGCAACTGGATAACTTCCTGGTGACCGGGCACAGCTGCTACCACTTCGACTCGAATCGTGTCGTTGTCGGCCATCAGATCAACTACCGCTCGCCGAACACGTCGGTCGCTCGGCGTGTAAATGAGTCGACGAGCGAGCTGCAGGCCTCCTCGAAAAATGACGCAAATACCAGTTCCACCATCCTGTTCTCAAACTCAAATTCCAGTTCGAATGAGACTTTGCAGCCATCCTCGCCAAGGGGCTTGAAAGTCCAGCCGCCTGCCAGGTGGCGAAACGGACCGCCCAGCAACTCGAGTTCGATCGACTCGTTGATTTTCAATGTGTTTCGCGTGGTGAACGCCTTGCTCATCGCGCCTTTGCGCAACTCCAGCGTCGCCTCAACGATTTCGTCGCTGCGGCTCAGTTCCTCAGATCGACTGCACCAGGGTAGAAATGACGAATAGGAATCGACGTCGTCCACTAACTGAAACATTTCCTGCGCTCGATAAGGAACCAAAGCACTTCTGCTGATTCGTCTCATACGAGGAATTCTGGATGAATTTATTCCTGCAGACAACAAACCTGGCCCGGACTATTCATGAATCACCGTGATGATTGGGCAGAGACTTGTTTGCACAGGGGATTTTCCGATCGAGCGGAATACCGAGTGTATTCCCGAATGAGGAAAATGCCGTGTGCAAACAAGGATCAAGCAAGGGCACGAGTGCGTTCGTGAATAGTCCGGGCTAGACACTCGACCTGTCTTATACTGCCAGCCCAGCCCCCAATGACGACCCCGACTTGAGCAAAGCAAAAGACAAAAAAACCGCGCCAGCCAAAATCGCGCTAAACAAAAAGGCGCGCTTTAACTTCTCAATCGAAGACACACTGCAAGCCGGTGTTGCGCTGGAGGGATGGGAGGTCAAAAGTCTCAGGGAAGGTCGCGTGCAGATAACGGAAAGTTATGTGCATCTGCGTAACGGTGAAGCATGGCTTCTTGGAGCGCATGTGACGCCGCTGGGCACGGCCTCAAAGCATGTTCGCCCGGATCCTACCCGAACACGAAAACTGCTGTTGCATCGTCACGAGCTGGATCGACTGGTAGGCGCTGTTGAGCGCAAAGGCTACACGCTGGTGCCCTTGAATCTGCACTGGAGCAAGGGCCGTGTGAAGCTGGAGATCGGGCTGGCCAAAGGCAAGAAAATGCACGACAAACGCGAGACCCGCAAGGCGCAGGATTGGCAACGCCAGAAGGCGCGAATATTGAAAGCTTCAAGGCAATAAAAACAATGCGTTATCATGGATAATTGATGTGATTTATCACATCAGTGCGAGTCTTTCTTCAGCACTGCCGACCATTTATCCAATTGTGCCAATACGTGAAAAAGCGTCTCGCCCTGCGCGCTAAGGCGGTAACCCAGCCGCGGTATCTTCTCGACGATCTGTTGCTCGCGCAGCTCGTGCAGCCTGCGTTGTAGCACGCTCGGTGATATGTGCCCACACGCGGCCTGCAGCGCCCTGAAGTTAAGCGGTCCAACCCGTAACTCCCAGACCACGCGCAATGCCCAGCGCCGTCCCCCTATGTCCAGTGCCTGGCACATAAGGGCGGAAGTCGGGGCCCTGCGAATGTTCTGAATGCGTTGTGGCATCGCCCTCTCAGAGGATTGCTACGCTATCGGTAGCAGCTATAGTAATCCGCTTCCACTTCAGTAGCAATCTCTTTTTTTCCCGGAAAAGCGCATTGTTGATTGTATTTTCCCGCGCCAGCCCTACACTATCGGCACTCACATTTTCACCGGGGGCGAATTGGATTCGACGTGGGTCGCGAAACTCCGGGTGCATGCCGAGGGACAGATCACCTCGTAAAACCAGCTGTAACACTTAT
>QIHS01000284.1 GCA_003229095.1 Woeseia sp.
GGGAAGGAAATTATTCTTCCTGGCTGGAGCAAAAGGAAGACCGACTGCGGCAGGAAGACTCAGGCGAAAAAGCGCGTCAAAAGGCAATGCGTTCAGAGCTTGAATGGGTGCGCGCAAATCCGAAAGGCAGGCAGGCCAAGTCGAAAGCGCGACTGCGCCAGTTTGAAGAAATTTCTTCGCCCGACTATCAAAAACGTAATGAGACCAATGAAATTTATATACCACCTGGCCCGCGCCTGGGTGACATCGTTGTTGAGGCTACCAATCTGCGCAAGGGTTTTGACGATAAGTTACTGATGGAGTCACTGAATTTCTCGCTTCCTGCAGGCGGAATAGCCGGCATCATCGGTCCGAATGGCGCCGGCAAAACGACACTCTTTCGCATGATTACCGGCAGCGAACAGGCTGATTCCGGTACCGTCCGGCTCGGTGAAAGTGTCGTGGTTGCCAGCGTGGATCAGTCACGTGACAGTCTCGATGACAAGAAGACAATTTGGGAAGAAATTTCAGACGGGCAGGACCTGATCACCGTTGGCCACTACGAAACTTCGTCTCGCGCTTACGTTGGTCGATTCAATTTTCGCGGCAGTGAGCAGCAGAAAAAGATCGGCGTTTTGTCTGGTGGCGAAAGAAACCGCGTTCACCTTGCGAAAATGCTTAAGGCGGGCGGCAACCTGCTACTGTTGGACGAACCCACTAATGACCTAGATGTTGAAACTTTGCGCGCACTTGAAGAAGCGCTGCTTGAATTTCCGGGATCGGCAGTGGTCATCTCACATGACAGATGGTTTCTCGATCGTATTGCGACACACATTCTGGCGTTCGAAGGGGAAAGTACTGCGGTCTGGTTTGCGGGCAATTATTCGGAATATGAGGAAGACCGCAAGCGTCGCCTCGGTAGCGAAGCTGACCGCCCGCGCCGAATCAAATACAAGCGACTTAACACCTGATGGAAATACTGGTCACAGCAAGTCTCATATTTGCATTCCTGACCTTCTTTTTCCTGTTTCGCATGCTGGGTTGTATTCGGCGGCGTCGAATTGTCCGTGCGGGAGGATCCTGTCTTAGCTGCGTGGTGTCGGCGGCACTTGCCGGTGCCGGTGGCATGATGCTGCTGAGTTACCTCAGCTACGATCGACTGATCGAAGAACAGCTTGTATCTCGTATAGAGTTTCGCCGCACCTCCGCGGAAGAATTCCAGGCACGCCTGATGATCCAGGGTAGCGACGATCAATTTTTCACCCTGCGAGGCAATGAATGGCAAATGGATGCCAGGATCGTCACCTGGAAACCGCCGTTGACCGTCCTCGGGCTCGACCCTATATATCAGCTTGATCGCCTGAGCGGTCGTTACAGCGATATTGGTCGCGAACAGTCTGAGGTGCGTACAGTCCATGCGCTCGCAGCGGCGCCACCCGCCGACATCTGGCAATTTGCGCGCCGCTTTCCGCGTTTGATGGCCGGTATTGACGCCCACTACGGCACAGCAACCTTTGTGCCGATGGCGGACGGCGCATTGTTTGAGGTTTCATTGAGTCGGGACGCACTCATTGCCCGCCCTGCAAACGCTCACGCACGTGATGCGATCGGCAGCTGGTACGAGAATTAGAACTGGCTTGATGATTTTTACAGGCAGAACGTGCCGATCTTGCTGGCTCGGGATATACTGCGCCAGGAGCCTGCGCATTTGGATGCATTCATGGCGATAAAAATTGAGCGAGACACTGGCCTTCGCCATTCGGCGGAAGAGCAGTTTGGCCTGGAGTGCCCGCACTGCGGCATATACGCGCATATGTCGCCACAATCAGTGCCGAATTTTGCAACCCTGACCGAGGACAAACCAAAACACTGCGGAATGGTCTATCAGTGTGACGCTTGCACAGCGCCGGTGTTCCTGAAGTTTGCCGTTAAGAATTTCGGCGACGATACCATCGAGTTACATCGAAATTTCAGCGAGCTCGAACGGCCCAAAGAGCGATTCGAGTTTTCCTACCTGCCAAAACAAACTGCATTGTTGTTTCGCGAAGCATTAACTTGCTACTCGAGCAACAGCTTCAACGCATTTGCATCGATGTGCCACCGGGCCGCGGCGAGTGCTTTTGAATCGCTGGGTGAAAATGGCAAACTTCAGGCGTTCGACGAAGTGATGGCGGCGCAGGACATCGCGGAGATCAACGACGACAGTTTTGAGCCAATAAAGAAAGTTATTTTTGGCAGCGGTGGAGTCGATGACCTGCCTAACCTGAACCGTGCGCAGGCCGGCGTACTTCTCGAAGTGCTAAAAGACATGTTCTACCAGAGCTTCGTCAGACGTGGAAAACTCAACCGTGCGATCAAAGTCCGGCGATTCTTCGTTCAGGATGGAAAAGGAATGAAATCTTCCGCCTGATCAATGCCCTTCGGCTTCTGGCAGCTATTGCTCTTTTGCCGGGGCAAGCGCTTCAGTATCGTCAGACATTTCGGAGTTATCGGGCATCGCCGCGTCCGATTCATTCATGGGTCCATCCAGGGGATCATCCATGCCGGTTTCTTCCTCAATGGCTGCAGCACCACAATTCCAGCCCATGCTGGAAAGCTTCGCAATGAACGCAGCAGTCCTGGCCTCACAGAAACCTTCCTCACTCACTGCCCGCCACAGCACCTGTCGCTCACCGGGTGCTTCAGTTTCTTTGACGTAGTGAACTTCGCA
>QIHS01000475.1 GCA_003229095.1 Woeseia sp.
TCGACGGCATGTTTAGTTGAATATTCTGTCCTGACTCTCCCCCCGTAAAGATCGTTTATTTCCCTTAGTCGCGGCACTGATCGATCCAGTACGGTCACCTGTGCCCCGAGGCCAACCGCCATTTCCGCAGCATTAGTGCCTGCGACACCACCGCCAATCACCAGCACTTTGCCCGCTGCAACACCCGGCACACCGCCCAGCAATACACCGCGGCCGCCATTCGCTTTCTGCAGTGCATAAGCACCTGCCTGAATGGACAGCCTTCCTGCCACTTCGCTCATCGGCGTCAATAACGGCAATGAACCATCGTCCGCCGTGACCGTTTCATACGCAATGGCCGTGGCGCCCGACTTAACCAGCGCTTCTGCCTGGGCAGGATCTGCCGCAAGATGTAGATATGTGAACAACACCTGGCCCGGGCGAAGCATGCCGCACTCCTCAAGCTGCGGTTCTTTAACTTTTACAATTAAGTCCGCTGTGGCATATACCTCTTTTGCGGTAGATACGACGGTTGCGCCTGCTGCCAGATAGTCTTCATCGGTCATACCGATGCCCGCACCTGCATTGGTCTCTACGATGACCTCATGACCGTCATGTACCAGCTCGCGAGCGCCTGCCGGCACCATACCGACGCGATATTCCAGAATCTTGATTTCTTTTGGTATCCCGACTTTCATTGCGAATTTCTCCCCCGAAAAAGTATTAATTGAAACCAATCGCAGAGGATACCGCTCGATTCACGCAATTCGCTTGCTGAATCCGTGACGATCAGGTGAAAATGTGGCATATTCCGGGTTAAATTAAACGATTTCTCGCAGATTCCACCATGATCCTGGACCGATTCGACAAAGCCATTCTCACCGCACTGCAGCGTGACGGTCGCATCAGCAATGTGCAGCGCAATGTGCAGCTCGCGGGCCTCGTCAATCTCTCCGAATCCGCCTGTTTGCGCAGGGTCCGGGCGCTTGAACAACAGGGCCTGATCGACCGCTATGTCGCCCTGCTCGACCAGAAAACCATCGGGCTCACCGGTACGGTGTTTGTGCACATTGCGCTGCGCCGGGAAGAGCAAAGTGAGTTGGCTGCGTTCGAAGCCGCCGTGCGGGACCTGCCCGAGATCATGGAGTGTTACCTGATGACCGGGGAATTCGACTACCTGTTACGTGTGGTCGTATCCGACATGGCCGACTTCGAACGACTACACAACGAGGGGCTCACTCGGCTGCCCGGCGTCTCGCGGGTCAATTCCAGTGTGGCGATTCGCACGGTGACCAAGACCACGGAGTTGCCGTTGTAGTTGGCTTCAGCAGGATGATGCTCACGCGTTGATGGCAAATTCAGTGGATGTCCTCAATTCTTACATCACTACAGCGGTTCAACGCTCACCTGCGCCGATCTTGCTCGGCAACATCTCGCGAAGATTCTCAAACTCACCGATACCTGCGAAGAATCGCTTCGGTATCATATGAAACATGCAATCTGAAAAGTAAAGCAGAATCAGTTCGTCATTCTGCTTCCACTTAAGGAAATCCGCCCAGGGCGTTGATGTCCGTCCGTTTTCATTCTCGGCGGTTACGCCGGCTTCATCGAACTTGATTTTCGACTCCCGTTGTAACGCCTTTTGTTGCCTATACATTCGGCGCGTTTTCCAGGGAAGATAAACCGTGAAATTCAGAACCAGATAGGCCATTGCCAGGAAAAACACTAAGTCGAGCGCTTCCAGTTCACCGCTCGATATAGAAAGCCAGCCTGCCCATAGAAAAAACCCGAGCACGATGACTCCGAGAACCTTGTAGGTCGGTCTTGGACGCAAGTGCAAGTATTGCGCCCTGATGTAGTCGCCAGGCTGAAGTACGCCCCTGATTTCAATCATCAGTGTCGTTATCCTTTATTCCGGCACAAACTCTTTCGGTACCGACGAGCCTTCGCCAAAGAAAAATTTCTCCATCTCCGTCACCAGGAATTTTCTTGCTTCTGGTTCAATTGGCGTCAGCCGGTATTCGTTGATCAGCATGGTTTGATGATTGACCCATCGCTGCCAGGCTTCTTTGGAGACGCTGTCATAGATGCGTTGTCCGAGCTCGCCGGGATAGGGTGCGAAGTCCAGCCCTTCGGCTTCCTTTTTCAGCATGATGCAGTTAACGGTTCGGGACATTTTCGTTCAGCTCTTTCAGTTTTTGAATAAGACCCATTACCGGTGCGGCAATGCCCAGTTTCTGAGGCGCGTCGGTGTCATACCAGATGTGATCGTCGTCGTCCGCAACTTTAGCCGAATCCTTCTCGACAAGCACGGCGATTGGTTCAATGTCCAGATCAAAGTGCGTGAAACTGTGTCTGACCGTTGCCCATTTCTCGATCCCGGTCGGGCTAACGTTGAGTCGCCGCTCGCACCACTCGGCCACCTGAATATCTCCGCTTAACTCCGGAAAGCTCCACAGGCCGCCCCAGATGCCCGAAGCGGGGCGTCGTTCCAGGTAGATTGCCGTGCCACTCCTCAACAGCAGCATGTGGGACGTTTTCTGCGGCTTCGCCTTTTTTGCTCGTTTTCCGGGGAAATCAGCGATGCGATTGTCTATAAATGCTTCGCAATTGTCTGTCAGTGGACAATCGTCGCACAGCGGATGTGAGCGCCTGCAGACGGTCGCTCCCAGGTCCATCATCGCCTGCGTATAGTCGGCAATGTTTCGTTCCGGCAGGTGTTTTTCAGCAACCTGCCAAAGTTCGTCGGCAACTGATGTGTTTCCGGGCCAGCCGCCGATTGTGTGATAGCGGGCTAGCACTCTCTTGACGTTGCCATCGAGAATTGCGTGGCGTTGGTTATACGACAACGCGAGAATTGCGCCCGCAGTTGACCGGCCGATTCCCGGCAATGCAAGAACATCTGCGAAAGCTGTCGGAAACCTGCCACGATGTTCATCGCAGATATGTTGTGACGCTTTGTGAAGGTTGCGCGCACGAGCGTAGTAACCCAACCCCGACCAGTGATGCAGCACATCGTCGATATTGGCCCCGGCCAACGCGTTCACATTCGGGAACGATGCCATGAAGCGCTCGTAATAAGGAATGACAGTTGCAACCTGGGTTTGCTGCAGCATGATTTCAGAAACCCAGACCCGATACGGCGTCGCATTCTGTTGCCACGGCAGGTCTTTGCGTCCGTTCGATTCAAACCAGTGCAGAATCCTTTCTGCGAAAGGCGCAGCACTCAAGGAACCGGTTCTTCGCCCTTAGCCAGGGCTTCGATGCGATTCACTGCTGTGTTGCCGCCCGATCTCAACGCGCGTTTTATATAGTACGGCCCGATCACGGGTGGCACCCAGAAGTCCGGGATCATTTCGAATTGGTAAATCATCAGTGTGCCTTCGCCTTCAGGCACCAACTGCCATTTTTCGCGGCTTAACTTGAAGTCGCTGCGATCCGGGTCGCTGATTGCGACAATTTCCGTGAGCGGGTCGAGCAACAGGTGGCCGTTGCGGACGAAAGACTTGCACCAGATAAGCACGCAGC
>QIHS01000230.1 GCA_003229095.1 Woeseia sp.
TATGTCGATAGATGTAGAGCAAAAGTCAGCCAGTTTCATAGCCCTCCACCAACGATCCGGTGGTTTCGTGATACCGAATCCCTGGGACATCGGTTCGGCGTGTCAGCTGGAGAAAATGGGGTTCGAAGCGCTGGCGACAACGAGTTCCGGTTTTGCCCAAACGCTCGGTCGGGCTGACGGTGAGGTAACGCTCGACGAGAAACTGCACCACTGCAGAGGGCTTGCTGCTGCGACAAACATTCCGATTACAGCGGACCTGGAGAACGGTTTTGGTGACGATCCGGAATCTGTCGCAAAGTGCATTCGACGTGCAGCAGAGACTGGCATCGTCGGCGGGTCAATCGAAGATTTCACCGGCGACAGCAACCGGCCTATTTACGACTTTAGTCTGTCCGTTGAAAGAATTTCTGCGGCGGTCGAAGCTGCCCGCTCCTGCGCGTTTCCTTTTGCGCTTACGGCGCGGGCAGAGCAATTGTTGCGAGCTGACTACGACTTGGACGAAACCATCAGGCGTCTGCAAGCGTACGAATCTGCCGGAGCCGATGTCCTGTATGCGCCGGCGCTGAAATCGCTGGACGACGTGCGACAGGTTTCAAGCGCCGCGACTCACACTGTTCAGGAACTTGGGGAAGCAGGCGCGACAAGAATTAGTATCGGAGGTGCACTGGCAAAAATCGCTGAGCAAACGACAACGGCGGCGGCGCGAAGCTTGATCGAGCAAGGCAATATGAGTTGGGCGCAGTGCAAACTATCGGTTATAGCGGACTTGTTCGCGACGCCCTCCGGGCGCTGAAGACGGCGCGGTGTCCGGCCACAAAGACTCTTTGTCTGTTAAGGGCTGACCCTGCCATTGATCAAAATACCGCTGCAGCTTGCTGGCCCGGTCTAGTTACCAAACAGAAATCGCACACCAACGCCGTAACGCGTATCGTCGAAGTCAGACTCGATGTCCAGAAATACGCCGGTATTCGCCGCGAGCTTGTACACAGCGCCGACCTGCACAAATGTATCGTCGTCCACAATATCCCGGTAGTAGCCAGCGGCTCTGAGCTCCAGACTTTCCGATACGTTGCTTCTGACACCAACCCCCACCTGATAGCCGCTTTCTGAATTGGAGCCGAATCCGCCGGCGTTAACTTTGACTCTCAGATAATCCGCTGCTGCAAATATTGTGGACACTTCCGAAATATTCGTTTTGTAACCAAGCCCGGCCGTCAATATCTCCGCATCGACATCGAATGGGCCTGAATTGTCATCGCTAAGGTTGGTATAGCCGGCATTCAGGTAGAGATTTTCGCTTATTTCAAAGTTTCCCTTGATTTCAAAGCCGTCAAACTCATCATCGCCGCCAAGATTGCTGACATATCCTACGTCGACGAAGTTAAAGGACGGTGTTTCCGCTGCTACTTGTAGAGAGGTGGTCAAAAGTAGCGCGCCTGCAAGGATTGCTGATTTCATCGGTCTATGGTCCTTGTATGATTGAATTTGATACCAGAAAATTCACTATGGCCCGCAGCATAGATTCCATTGCCTGAACAAAGACTGAATGAGAGAAAGCAACATTGCTGCGCTGGTCGTACGGAATCAACGTCAATTCGTTGTATAGCGTTGCTAGCGCCGCGGCTGGTTGCGAGGGGCTGAAGTTACCTGCTTGTTCACTGCGCTATACTGATGAATTGGGTTGTCGTTATCGTAATCTAGTCGCTAGGTGCCGGGATTGTCAGGAAACTCTCCTCGAGCTGGGCCACGCCGAATCTGGTTGGCATATGTGCTGTTAGGCACGCTTTGGCTGGGCATTTATGTCACGAGTGCAAACAAGGTGCCGGTAAACCCGGATGATATCTGTTCGATCTTCGAAGACAAACGCAACTGGTTTCGGTCTGCGAATAATTCCGAAGAACGATGGGGCACGCCAAAGCATGTACAGATGTCAATCATCCGACAGGAATCATCGTTTCGATTTAACGCCAGGCCGCCACGCACAAAATTGCTCGGCGTCATTCCCTGGAAACGACAGTCCAACGCCTACGGATATGCGCAGGCACTTGACAGCACCTGGGCACAGTACAAAACGGACACTGGCAGGCAGAACGCGAGTCGCGATGATTTCGATGATGCTATCGACTTTGTTGGCTGGTACACGAACCGTTCGAATAAAACCGAGGGTATTTCGAAGTGGGATCCCTATAATCAATACCTGGCGTATCACGAGGGCCAGCAAGGCTGGCGCCGTGGAACATATCAGGGCAAAGAGTGGCTCAAGAAAATCGCGCAGCGAGTGGACGCCCGAGCGAAGAAGTGGGGGTCGCAACTGCAGAGTTGCGAAGATGATTTGCACAGCGGCTGGTGGATAACCAACAACTAATTGCCGCGTTAAAATGGTGGAAAAATGACACAAATAAAACTGGTTCCCTTGCTGGTCTTTGCAGCAATTCTGATTGGCTGTGCCGAAGATCCGGCCGATGTATCAAAGGCGGGCGGTGCCTCCCTTATTCTGACCAACGCGCGCGTATACACGCTGGCCTGGCCGGAGCCAGCGGCTGACGGCACCGTCATGGCCGGTGCGCCGCATGATGATCGTGGATGGCATCCCGATGCGC
This sequence comes from Woeseia sp., assembly GCA_003229095.1. GTDB lineage: Bacteria > Pseudomonadota > Gammaproteobacteria > Steroidobacterales > Woeseiaceae > SZUA-117. The sequence continues at coordinate 2,601 of QIHS01000230.1, forward strand.
AGGCGATCGTCACGCAGGACGGCGAAATCTTGTTTGTCGGCAGTACCCGCGACGCCATGGAGTATCGCGGTGAATCGAGCAGGGTAGTAGATCTGGCTGGCGCAACTGTCATTCCGGGATTGGTCGATTCACATACACACGTATTCGGCCTGGGCGCAGCTCTTGATCGCGTCAACCTTGTCGATGTGAAAACCGAGGAAGAAGCGGTCGCGATCATTGCAGAGTTCGCGAAGACCGTGCCACAAGGCGAATGGATTGTCGGTCGTGGCTGGGATGAAGGCGCGTGGGCCAATCACTATCCCGACAAGGTGCTTCTTTCTGCTGCGGTGCCGAATCATCCGGTGTTCATGGGCAGTCTGCACGGATTCGCCGGCTGGGGAAACCAGATGGCGCTCGATGCAGCAGGCGTTTCTGCAGAAACCGAAGTGCCCGTTGGCGGCGAAATGCGGCTTGGTGTTGATGGTGAGCCCAATGGCCTGTTTCTCAATCGCGGCGTGCAACTTCTTCGGTCAGGGATACCGTCCCCCTCGCGAGAGACCCTGACCACGCAACTGTT
>QIHS01000414.1 GCA_003229095.1 Woeseia sp.
TCCTGGGGATACTCCCCCTGGACCACATCGGTGATGTCAATGAAGAACATCATGCTGTCTTTAAATGCCTGTAACGTCAGTGTCGCCGCAATTGCAATTCCGGCGACCGTCAGGCCTACGGCGAGCATGCGTTGCTGTCTCGCTTTCATTTGTCCAACTCCATCGCGCGAATTCGCGTCTTGATATCGCGCAGAACGGCCGCGTGATGCCAGTTGCCCTGTGCTATGCAAACCAACAGAACGATCAAGGTCAGGCCAAACGACGACCAGACAAATACACCGTAGTTGCCCATCGCAAACAATTCACTCATTCCTGCCCTCCTGAGCGCAAACCAGGTTGCGTACCCAGCGCGATCGTCTTTCCCTGAATAGTACTTCCGTGCGAACGCGCCCCAGCAGCAGCGCACCGAAAATCAATGTGAAGCCAAAAATCATGGCCAATAAGGGATACAGCATCTCTGCCGGCATTGCCGGACCTCCGTCTCGCAATAGTGTTGAACCCTGGTGCAGGGAATTCCACCATTCCACCGAAAAATGAATAATCGGGATATTAACTGCCCCAACTATTGCCAGCACCGCGCTGGCCTTATCTGCCTTAACCGTATCGTCAATCGCTGCCCGTAGTGCCATATAGCCGAAATAGAGAAACAACATGATCAACTCGGACATCATTCTTGGATCGCCCCACTCCCACCAGGTTCCCCACATCGGTCGACCCCATATCATACCCGTGGCCAGTGCAAGGAAGGTAAACCAGGCGCCCAGCGGCGCAGCAGCAGCGGCAACCGCATGAGAGAGCTTGATACGCCAAATCAGGCCAATGCCGGCCGATATCGCCATTATCATATAAGCCATCATCGACAGGTAGGCAGCCGGCACGTGCACGTAAATAATACGAAAAGCGTCGCCTTGCTGGTAATCCGGCGGCGCAAAAAAAAGGCCGGCGATGGTGCCGTACATGATGAAAATGCCACCGATAATCGCAAACCACGGAATCATCTTCGCAGATAAGTCGTAGAAGTGTGGCGGTGAGGCCAGCTTGTGTAGAAATTTCCACATAGTCCAGATTTTACTCGTTACTGATACGCAGTGCCGCGGCAGTCGCGAATGGTGCGAGGGTAAGGGCCAACATGCAATAGGCGGCGAGGAAGTAGATTCCTGCCGACACAGCGGTGTCGTTAGCAGCCAGCGAGACTGTTCTGGCACCGAAAATCAGGACGGGCATTGCAAGCGGTAATATTAACAGGCTAAGTAGCGCAGTGCCGCGATGTAGACCGACGGTGAGCGCAGCACCTATTGAGCCCAGAAGACTGAGGCTGATAGTGCCAAAGAAAAGCGTTAGCAGCATCACGGTAATCGTCTGACCGGACATCTGAAAGCTGACGCCGATCAATGGTGAAACCAATACCAGGGGCAGGCCATTTACCAGCCAGTGAGCAATAGCCTTACCCAGGGACAACAGCGGCAATGGCTGCGGACTCAGGATGAGCTGGTCCAGGCTGCCATCTTCAAAATCGCTGAGAAAAAGACTGTTCAGCGACAACAACATTGCCAGCAGCGCTGCAACCCAGACCACGCCGGGGCCGCTGAATGCCAGCTGCGCCGCGCTCGGGCCTGTCGCAAGCGGGAACAAGGTACTGACCATGGCGAAGAAGAATAATGGGTTCAACACATCGCCAGGCCGTTTCCAGGCAAGCAGAATATCTCTGCGGACAATCGAAGATAAACCCTGCGAGAGGCCAGGCGGTTCTGATTCGCGCTCATTCATGACAACAACAACCGGCGCATATTTTCGCTGGAATTCAATGCCTGGTGCGATGCGACAACGCACAATCCGCCGTCCGCAATATGCTCGCCAATCAATTCTTCGACGATTTGCCGTCCTGCCGTGTCCAGATTGGTGAACGGTTCATCCATCATCCATAGTCTTGCACTTGTCAGGGGCATGCGCGCCAAAGCAACGCGTCTCTGCTGCCCCGCAGACAGCGATCGCATGGGTAAATCTGCGAGGTGGGCGATGTTAAGTCGATCGCAAACAGACTCGAACAGCGCCTGATTGCCGCGCCGAAGGCCGGCTTCAAACTTCAGGTTTTCAACGAGATTCAAATCGGCTTTAAATCCGACCCGGTGTGACAACCAAACCAGGTCTTCGCGAAACGCCTGATAATGATCCCGAACCTGTTTTCCTGCCCAGATCACGCTGCCCGTTTCAAACTCAAGCAAGCCGGCTATAGCACGAAGCAAACTGGTTTTGCCACTGCCATTTGTGCCCTCGATGACGAGTAATTCGCCCGCATCGAGCGCAAACTCGAGCGAATTAAACAGGCAGTGATCTCCCCTAAACAGAGTGAGATCGTGCCCGGATAGTAGCCCAGTCAATGTCTTAGCCCCGCCTGGTCGTTGCCAACGAAATATTCAATTCTTGCGCACATCATCTTTTGCTTGACCAATCAACGGGTAAACGCGGCTATCTAAGGTCGATTATGTAAAAACATTCGTGGACCCTTGTTCCTAAAGGACTCATCATATGTCATTTGCATGACAACTGAGCCAACCGTAGACTGGCTGACCCACTTACTTTTGTGCACTAAGAACATTTAGAAAGTAACTGTATCAGAAACATAAATACGGACTCGGACCGGATTCAAACTTATGGAATTAGGCGCTGCCGGACTGAA